>CAZKSP010000291.1:0-3868 GCA_964555385.1 uncultured Chitinophagaceae bacterium | reverse complement strand
CCCTCAGCTTGCGCTTCGGGCTTCAAAGCATCGGAGCGTTCTGGTGGAGGAAGCCCAGATGTAGCATCAAAACGTGTACATAGGGATTTCTGAGGGACGAGATGGGGGCATTTCGCAACAGGTTCTGCGACCAGCCGCGTTGCGAGGAAATTTTCTCTCGGCCTGCTAGGTCACTCCCACCGCCAGCCGCAAGGCTACCCGGCACGCAGCTTCGTAGGTGGGCAGATCGAGCCATTCCTTGGTGGTGTGGATGTCGTTCTGCCCGCAGCCAAGGGTGACCGTCGGAATGCCATTGGCGGCCATCCAGTTGGCATCGAGGCCACCGTTGGAGATGTCAAACCGGGGGGCATACCCGAGCCCCTCGAGGGCGGCGCGGGCCGCCACCACTGATGGTTCGTCCTCACGAAGCCGGAAGGACTCGTAATCGAGCCGGCCGGTGATCGACACCTTGCCGGTCTGGCCGCTGGCCGACTTCACACGTTTCACCGCAGTCGCAAAGGCCTTTTCGATCGCCTTGACGATCCGGCCGCGAAAGGCCGAGTCATGCCCCCGGGCCTCGGCTCGGATGTCGGCCCGCTCGGCCACCACGTTGGTCGCAGCTCCGGCGTTGATCACCCCGACATTACTCGTGCCCCGCTTGCCCCCCTTTTCGACCAGCCCGTGCCAGCCGTCGTTGGTGAGTGAGGCGATTGCTAAAGCGGCGATGGCAATGGCCGACACCCCCTGCTCCGGCGCAACGCCTGCATGGCTTGGAATACCCTCGACCACTATGTCGAGCCGCTCCCCGCCAGTGGCACCGATCGTCAGCTTGTCGACGGCGCCGCCATCAAAGTTGAAGGCCAACTGCGGACGGCCAAGGTCAGCCGCCTTGACGAAGCGGGCGCCCCAGAGGCCAACCTCCTCTTGAATGGCAAAAAGCAGGGTCAACGGCGGGTGGTCGAGCTGCTGCCGCAGGATCTCCAGAGCAGTGGTCAGCACCACTGCGCAGCCCGAACGGTCATCAGCCCCCAGTCCAGTCGCCGGGTTGCCACTTTTCACCACGCTGCCTTTGACCACTGGCTTGGTGCCCTCGCAAACCGGGACGGTATCCATATGGGCCATCAGCAGCCGGCGGGGTCCGGGAATCGTTCCAGGCAGCTTGACGATCAGGTTGCCGCAGTTGCCCTTCAGTGGTGTCTTGGTGTTGGCCTTGTCGAATGAGATGGCCCTGGCCGGGCAGCCGGCGGCCAGCAGTTTGCTGCGGATCACCTCGGCCACTTCGCGTTCCTGGCCCGAAATACCAGGAATCGCTAACAGGTCGAGTACCGTCTGACGGGCACGCTTGAGGTCGAGCGTGAGCCCAGCCGACTTGCCGGACGAGGCCTGCTTCGACGAGAGTGCGAGGTGAGTTTGCGTGCGTTTTTTGTTTGCCGTCTTCGGGGCGGTTTTTTTCACTGTTTGGGAGCGGGCCATGAGGGTGTTTCTCGCAGGGATCATGCAGGGGTCGCACGTCGCGGCACTGGTACACGACCAGTCGTACCGGACGTCACTTGCGGCCATCGTGCAGCAGCACTGGCCAGATGCCGAAGTCTATGACCCCTTTGCCAACCATGCCACGTCGGTGGGCTATGACCGCCGGCGGGCCCGGGAGGTGTTTCTGGGCCATATCGACATGTGCCAGCAGTTCGATCTGCTCATCGCCTACGTCCCTGAGGCCTCGATGGGAACGGCCATCGAAATGTGGGAGGCCCACCAACACGCCCGCGTGGTGGTGACAATCACGCCGCTGTCGCACAACTGGGTCGTGCAGATCACCAGCCAGGCGGTCTACCCTGACGCCGAGGCATTCACCTATGCCCTCAAGGCCGGTGAAATCGACCGTCTGCTGGGCTGACTCACAGCAGCAGCGGCGAGACGACCGCAAGAATGACAGCGGCATAGGCGGCGGCGGCCCAGTCATCAGCCATGATGCCAAGGCCTTCGGGCAGCCGTTCAAGCCGGTGGCAGGGGGGCAGCTTCGTGATGTCAAACAGCCGGAACAGGCCAAAGGCAGCCAGCAGCGTCAGCCACGTGCGAGCCTCCGGAGCGACCGCCACCAGTACCAGCGGCATGGCGGCCGCCTCATCGAGCACAATAACAGACGGATCCTTCAGCCCGCCCAGCTGACGAGCTGCAAGGGTGCAAATCGGCACCCCGATCAGATTGACCAGCAGCCAGCAAACCACCTCCAGCGGCCGACCAAGCCCAAGGGCCGACACCGCCACAGCAGCGGCAACCCCGAAAGCCGATCCCCAGGTGCCCGGAGCAGGCCGCAGGCGACCGACCCAGCAGCAGCTGGCCGCGATCACGGCCGGCTGCCACCATGCGTGTACAGGCGGCAGGTTGGATGAATTGGTCTGCACAGGTCTTTTCTACCAGTGATGGACGGGACCGGTATCATAGGAGACCTTCACGCCCGATGTCCCGATTGTTTTCCGCCCGCAGGTTTCACCGTGTCAGCTTCTTCGTCCGGCTCCGAGCCGTCCCCCTCCACCGCCGACATAGGCACCCTCGAACTAGTCGAGTACCCGCATCCAGCCCTCTTTCGCAAAGCTCAGCCACTGCTACGAATCGACGAGGGGGTGCGGGATGCGATCGAGCAGATGTTCGACATCATGTATGACGCCCAGGGGGTCGGCCTGGCGGCTAACCAGGTGGCGCTTCCGTATCGCATGTTTGTGGTGAACGTCACCGGCAACCCAAACGCTGGCGAAGAACTGGTCTTTCTCAACCCAACGCTGAGCCGGCCCCGGGGCACGGCCATTCAGGAGGAGGGCTGCCTCAGCCTGCCCGGCCTACGGGCTGACGTGCGGCGGCCAGAGCGGGTGGTGGTCGACGCCTTCTCACTTGACGGCCAGCCAATCCAACTCGACTTGGAAGGGTTTCTGGCCCGGGTAGTGCAACACGAGTTTGATCACCTCGAAGGGCGGCTGTTCACCGACCGGCTGCCAGAGGCGGCTGCTCTGGAGGTGAAACGCGATCTGGAACTGCTCGAGGACATGTTTCATGGCAAGCAGGCCCGCGGTGAACTGCCGACGAACGACGTCATGCAGGAACGCCTCAATCGGCTTGAAGCCGAACGCTGCCGATGATGTCCGACCCGAACTCCGCGACCGGATTGGCGGTCGTCGTGATGGGTACAGGCCCGTTCATCCTGCCAACCTTTGCGGCTCTGCTGGCCTCACGGCATCGGCTGGTCGCAGTGGTGACCCGACCCGATCGGTCAACTCGGGGCCGCCGGCCGCCGCCCAACCCGATGCGGCAGGCGGCTGAAGCAGCCGGGCTGACAGTGCTTGCCCCTCCCGATGTCAATGCTGACGAGGTGCGGCAACAACTGGCCGCCCTTCGGCCTGACCTGCTTGTTGTCTGTGACTATGGCCAGATCCTTTCAGCTACCACACTTGGCATCGCCAGCCTGGGGGGCATCAACCTGCACGGCTCACTGCTGCCACGGCACCGTGGCGCCGCGCCGGTGCAGTGGGCGATTCTCCGTGGTGATACAACAACCGGCGTCAGCACCATCCACATGACGCCGGCCCTCGATGCCGGCAACGTCATCACCAGTCGACAGACGGCAATCGGCCCGCGGGAAACAGCAGCCGAACTCGAACCACGGCTGGCTGAACTCGGGGTCGACGCGGTGCTCAAGGGAATCGACGCCCTGGAAACTGCCCGCCGACAGACCCCGGCTGGTCAGCCGATCAGTTACGGCGTTCCACAAGACGAAACCTTGGCGACCCGGGCCCCGCGGCTGGCTAAGCAGGACGGGCTGGCAGACTGGTCGCAAACGGCTGAAGAACTCGACCGCAGGCGGCGGGCTCTTGAGCCTTGGCCGCGGCTGACTGCGCTG
>CAZKSP010000290.1:0-3885 GCA_964555385.1 uncultured Chitinophagaceae bacterium | reverse complement strand
GAACGTGATGTCCAACGCAGCATTTGCTCCGCCAGCCTGATGACGCCAGTCACTGCGCCCGGCCTAAGCGGGCGACGATAGGCCCGCTCGGCAAAGGCCTTGATCCGTGCGGCAAGATCTTGGTCCGGCTGTGCAGATACCGGCTCAAGTTGGTCGCCTTTCTTCGGCTTGAGCGGTAGTTCTCCAAACAGTCGCTGGCGGAGCTCGGCGAGTTCGTACCGATGAACCTGCCGCATCTCAATCCGGTCGATGGCAACTCCCGGAACGTTCTGCGGTTCTCCCTCGCCAGTCCCGACCTGCCCGCCTCTGAACGACGCCCGTTTGATCGTGCTGTCCTGCGGCCGAACTTCGAGCATATGCCCCCGCTGAAGCCAGGTCTCAAACTCAACCACCCGCGTCTCAGCCAGCGCCTCGAAACTGATAATCGGCTTGAGGATCGGGGCATTGGAAACGCAGGGGCCTGAATGAACCGCAGTCCAGACTCCCCCAGACTCTGGCAGTTTGATACCAGCCGCATGCAACCGAAACCGGTACCAACCGTCGGCTGGCGCAGTCGTCGCCGGAATGCGTCCGTAATACGGCATGCTGCACGACCAGACGACCGCGCGGCCCTCCCGCAGTTCCGGTTCGCGACAGCGTGATTGCGGCCTGCTGCGAACAATTGCCTGCGGGTTCAGATCACGACTCAGTGGCTGTTGCCGTTTCTCAAGTGCCCGCCCAAATGCTTCATCGAGTGCGAGATCTACTACTTTCAAGTGGCTGGCTAAATGGTGATATGAGACCGCTTGCCGCTCGGCCACCGTGGTGAAGCCTCGGGGCCGCCCCTCATCGGGCAGCTTGTCGGCCAGCGGGATATCGATCGCCAGCACATCATGGAGCGACCGTTCGATCTGCAGACGGGTAAGGCGGCGGGCTTGAACCCGGCCATAACTGGCCTGCCCGCGCCGCTGGTTTACCTGAAGCCAGTCGGTTGCAACGCTAAGGAAAGAGTCTCTTGCTTCGCTGGAAGGCTGCTCGCCATCCGGCGGCGGCATTTCGCCCACTGCCACCCGGTCAATGATCTGGCTCCAGACGCGGCCTTCACCGGGATGCATGACATCGAGGCCACGGGCGAGGACCGCTTCAAGATCAAGTCCGGCTTCCCCGTCAGGCCCGGCGTGACAGTCCAAACAGTGGCTGCGGATGAATGTCTGAACCGCCCCCGCCACAGGCGTGGCGGTGGCCTTCTCCCCCAGTTGATCCTTTGCCACCGAACGCTGGTCAGCGGACAGCAGCAAGACCGCCACCAGCAACAACATTTTTTGGCATTTGAAGAGCGACATTGAACACCACCTCAAGCAGAACCGATCCATCAGCCGTTGCTTTCGTCACCGCCGTACGAAAGCTCAGGGCAGACACTGGGCCCAAAAATAAAATGTCGAACGAACAGCTCTGTTACCCAGATAGGTCGCAGCGACTCAAGAACCGTCAGTCGTCATTCCCACGGAGCTTTGCCAGCACCGTGTAATCTTCAAGCGTGGTTGTGTCGCCTGCCGTCTCACGACCAGCGGCAATATCACGCAGCAGCCGTCGCATGATCTTGCCGCTGCGGGTCTTTGGCAACGAGGCGGTGAAGTGGATGTCATCGGGCGAGGCAATCGCTCCAATCTGGTGTCGAACATGCTGGCGAAGTTCTTTTCGCAGGGCGTCATTCGGTTCACCGCTACGCAGGGTGACAAAGACCGCAACTGCCTCTCCCTTGACGTCGTGCGGCCGGCCAACCGCCGCCGCCTCAGCAACCGTCGGATGGCTGACGAGTGCGCTTTCGATCTCGATTGTCGAGAGCCGATGGCCTGCAACGTTGAGCACATCATCGATCCGGCCCATGATCCAGAAGTAGCCGTCATCATCCTGCCGAGCGTTATCACCAGCCAGGTACTTGCCCGGCACACGCGACCAGTAGGTTTCGACAAACCGCTCTTCATCACCCCAGATGCCCCGTAACATGCCAGGCCACGGCTTGGTCATCACCAGCCAGCCTCCTTCACCCTGTTCAACCGGATGGCCAGCGGCATCAACGATCTCCGGACAGACACCCGGTAACGGCAGCGTGCAACTGCCCGGCTTGGTTGGAGTGCAGCCCGGCAGTGGGCTCATCATGATGCCGCCAGTTTCGGTCTGCCACCAGGTATCAACGATTGGGCAGCGCTGACCGCCGATCGTCTCGTGGTACCAGATCCAGGCCTCCGGATTGATGCCCTCCCCAACGGTGCCCAGTAATCGGAGGCTGGAAAGGTCGCGGCCGTCGATGTGCTCAGGTCCCCATTTCATGAAGGCCCGAATCGCCGTCGGCGCCGTGTAAAAGATGGTTGGCTTCTCCTGCTCGATGATCTCCCAGAACCGACCCTGGTGCGGCGCATCGGGAGCTCCCTCGTAAATCAGAATGCCGACACCGGCCGCCAGCGGGCCATAGGTGACATAGCTGTGGCCCGTGATCCAACCACAGTCGGCAGTACACCAGAAGAGGTCGTCATCCCGGAGGTCAAAGACCCACTCGGCGGTTGTCTTGGCCCACAGCAGATAGCCGGCAGTCGTGTGCTTGATGCCTTTCGGTTTGCCGGTCGAGCCACTGGTGTAAAGGATGAACAACGGCGATTCTGAGTCCATCGCCACCGGCGGAAAATCCTCCGGCATGTCGGCGACCAAGTCGTGCCACCAGATGTCGCGGCCTTCGACCATGGTCACGTCCTGGCCAGTCCGTTTCAGCACAATGACATTCTTGACCGTGGGCGACTTTTCCAGAGCCTCATCGACGTTCGCCTTCAGCGGGAGGGCACTACCCCGCCGCCAGCCGCCATCGGCAGTGATCACCGCCACCGCCGCTGCATCGTTGTTGCGGTCGGCAATTGCCTCGCTGGAAAAGCCACCAAAGATCACCGAGTGGACGGCTCCAATCCGAGCGCAGGCGAGCATGGCAATCACCAGTTCTGGCGTCATCGGCATATAGATAGAGACAACGTCGCCCTGCTTGATACCCAGCTTGGCCAGGCCTGCCGCCACTTTGCTGACCTCGGCTTGAAGTTCACGAAAGGTCAGGGTCCGCCGCTCGCCGGTTGGCTCACCAACCCAGACCAATGCCGTCTTATCACCCAGGCCGGCAGCAACATGCTGGTCAACGCAAGCGGCCGAGGCATTCGTCTGGCCACCGGCAAACCACTCAGCATGTGGAGCATTCCAGCGAAGCACCTCGTCATAAGGCTTCAGCCACGGCAGAGCCTCGGCTCGCTCAGCCCAGAAAGCAACCGGGTCAGCGGCTGCACGGTCATAGATCTCGCGGTAAGCCTCAAGTGACCCGATTCGAGCCTTGCTTGAGAACGCCTCGGGGGGCGGAAAGGTCCGATTCTCCTGCATCACGCTGGCAACTCTTCCTGCCGCTTTTTCCGCTTCAGCCATTGCCTGCTCCTATCGCCGTATTCGTAAAGTAGTGTGGTGAGGTGGATGGCGGGACGTTGGGCCGCTCAGCCGGTATCCCCAAAACAGATTCCGAGCCCACGGCCAGCCTGGACGGCAGAGCCGGCCGGATCGACCCGTGAAAGTGTGCGGATCGCAGTGGCAATCGGAACACTGTCAATCTCGGGAGGCCGGTAGCATACCATCTCACCGAACCGGCCTTCGCGAATCAACTGCACGGCAAGAACACCGAACTCGGTAGCCAACACCCGGTCGAACGTGGTTGGCGCGCCCCCCCTCTGCAGATGCCCCAGCACCACCGTTCGGGTCTGGCGGTCGAGCCGGCGGGCAATCTCAGCGGCGACCACCTGACCAATTCCGCCGAGCTTCACTTGCTCGTTGGCCCCGGTTGCTGTCACGCAGACGAGGTCACCGGTTGGCAGTGACGCCCCTTCG
>CAZKSP010000289.1:3297-3908 GCA_964555385.1 uncultured Chitinophagaceae bacterium | reverse complement strand
GCATGCAGCCAAAGGCATAGGTGTCGGCGCGCTGGTCAACCCGCTTGCCCCGAATCTGCTCCGGCGGCATGTAGCTTGGCGAGCCCTGGACCTTTACCGAGCCCGGGAGCAGTCTCGCCAGCAACCCCGGGGGGCGTGCCGCCAGGGCCAGGTCAATCAGCTTGATGCCACCAGCGTCATCAACCAGAAGATTTTCTGGCTTGAGGTCGCGATGCACCCAGCCCCGGTCATGCAGGTGGGCAATCGCCTCTGCGGCAGCGACGGCGATTGGCTGGGCGATGCTTGCCAAGCTCGCAGGGCCGGCTGTCAGTCGCCGCTTCAGGTTTGGCTGTCGGAACAGTTCCATCACTAGATGCGGCAGGCCATCGGCTGTGGCGTAACGATCGACGCGAATAATGGTTGGGTGATTGAGTGACCGAGCCACCGCCAGTTCGTGCCGCAGCAGCTTTTTCAGGTCGGCGTCGCCTGCGGCCTCCCGCGTTGCCAGCTTCACGGCCACGCGGTCGGGCTTGCCCGCCTCGGCAGCCTCCCAAATCTGGCACTGACGGCCGACGCCAAGCTGTCGGATCAGCCGTAAAGAACCGAGATGTTCAGGTGGGCGGGACATGCTT
>CAZKSP010000289.1:0-3287 GCA_964555385.1 uncultured Chitinophagaceae bacterium | reverse complement strand
TGGTGTCGAGATCGATCCGTATCAGTGAAAGGCCCTGCGGCGGTGCGGTCGGCCCGGCCAGTGCCCGGCGCCGACCGGCGACCACCTCGGCAAGCCAGTCAGATGACCGCTTGCCGCAGCCGACCATCACCAGGGTGCCAGCAATGATCCGGACCATATTGTAGAGAAATCCGTTGCCCTCGACCTCAATCCAGACTTCGGCGTCGTTGGTGCCATCAGCCCCCTGCCGGCGGCCGATCTCAAGGGAGGTAATCCGCCGCACCTTCGACAGCCGCGGAGACGAGGGATTTTCAAAGCTGCTGAAGTCATGCTCGCCAATGAGATGCGAGGCGGCCCGCTGCATAGCGACGGCATCGAGCAACGACTTCCACCGCCAGACAAACCGCCGGGCCAGCACCGGCCGATTGGTGGCGTCATGAATCCTGTACCGGTACCGTTTGCTCACAGCTGCCCCGACGGGGTCAAAACTGACCGGCGCTTCCTGTGCGGTCAGCACGACCACATCCTCGGGCAGGTTTGCGTTGAGGGCCCGTCGCCAGACGTCGGGTTCATGATCCTTGGTAGTCGTGAAGCCGACCACCTGATCGATCGCATGCACTCCGGCATCGGTGCGGCTGGCTCCCTTGGGCAGCAGCGACTCACCCGATACGGCGGTAATCGCCTCGGCCAGCACCCCCTGCACCGTCCGCCGGCCGGGCTGGGCCTGCCAGCCGCTGAACCTGGTGCCCTCATAGGCCAGCCGTAGCAAGAGGGTTCGGCCCATCGGCTCAGGCCGTTCCTGCCGCCAGATGTTCGGCAATCTGGACAGCATTGGTGGCCGCCCCCTTCCGCAGGTTGTCAGAGACGCACCACATGGCCAGCGCATTGGCTGCTGATGGGTCACGGCGGATGCGGCCAACAAAGACATCGTCATGGCCACCGGCATCCCGCGGCATTGGATAGCGTCCTGCTGCGAGATCATCGATGACCGTGACCCCGGGGAAGCCGGCGAGTAATTCCTGCGCCTGCTCCGGTGTGAGCGGCTGTTCGGTTTCAATAACCAACGACTCGCTGTGAGCGTCGGCCACCGGTACCCGCACGCAGGTGGCGCAGACGCCGATCGAATCGTCACCAAAAATCTTTCGGGTCTCGTGGACCATTTTCAGTTCTTCGCTGGTGCCGCCGCCGTCACGCAGGGAACCGATCTGCGGGATCAGGTTGGCAGCGATTCTGTGGGCAAACACCTTCGGAGCCTCAGTCGTACCCCCGAGCCAGGCGGAGAGGCCGTCACGTAGTTCGGCGGTGGCTGCCAGCCCTGCTCCGCTGACTGCCTGATAGGTGCTGACAATCACCCGTCGCACCCGGGCGACATCGTGAAGCGGCTTCATCACCATCACCATCTGGGTGGTCGAGCAGTTGGGGCTGGCAATGATGCCCCGGTGGCTGGCGATTGCGTCGGCGTTGATCTCCGGCACCACCAATGGCACGTCGGGCTGCATCCGGAAGTGGGCTGACTCATCGACCACGACTGTTCCACGTTCAACAGCCCAGGGCACGAACTCGGCCGCAATCTCATCAGGGGTGCTGCCAATCGCAACCTGCACGCCGTTGAACGCCTCCGGCGTGAGGGCGTCAACAGTGAATTGCCGCCCCCCTGCTTCGACTGTCCGTCCGGCAGAGCGGGCTGAGGCCAGCAGTTTGATCTGCCGGGCGGGAAAGTTTCGGCTGACAAGCAGGTCGAGAATAATGCGGCCAACAGCGCCGGTGGCACCGACCACGGCAAGGGTGTCAATCATGAACGAGTTTCACTTCAGGGGGAGGTGACGAAACGGGCCACGGAGGCCGACTGCCAGTGCGCTCGAGATCAGGCGGCAGGAAGGCCATGTTGGCAACAATCATTGCCAGACCAAACTCCATCATGCCCATTGCCAGGCCAATTCCCAAGTGCACCAGCACGGCCATCGCCAAAACCAGCCGTCGGGTCAGCCGTGGCCAGATGAGAGCAGGGTACGAAATTTCCCAGAACAGCGTGCCCAAGGTCAGGGCATTGGTCAGCAAGGGGTGCCAGGCCAGGAAAGTCAGGTCGAGGGTGCGGTACTGGCTGTTGGCAACGGCTCCCCAAAGCGCGGTCCCCTCCCACCAGCTTGCGCCGAAAAGCTTGCCTGCGCCTGAGAAGAAATAGACCACGCAGAGATGGACCTGAATCAACCTGATCGCGATGGTGGCTGAGACCCGCGGGGCCACAGGGCCTGACCGCCGCCAGAGCAGCCGGTCAAGCGACAGCCTGGCTCCGGCTGGGCCAATTACCAGTGGCAGCAGCATTAGGCCGACGGCATCGTCGAAGCCGAAGGCGTTCAGCGGCGCCCGGTTGACGGCACTGACGTAGCCCACCAACGCGACCACCGCCGCCAGCGGAGTGACAAGGCCAAGCGTCAGCATGGCCGCGGCCACCAGGCTCACCATTGCAAGCAGGGTGATGCTGCCGGACGTTCTGGCTGAAAAGTACCAGCTCCAATGCCAAGGCTGGTCGTTCATTCGCCAGACGTTGTCGGCGGCCTGCCAGGCCGTGCTGCCGAAGAAGCCTTCAGCGTCGAGCAGCCAGACGAGGCTCGACCAGGTCAGCAGGCAGCCGGTCAGGATTCGGAGCACCGCCAGTAGCAAAGGGTCTGACGGGGTAAACCAAAAACTGTTCCAGCCATTCACCCAGGCAGCCGCCCAACGCTGGTCGGGCGTTGAGGCCGGTTGGCTTGCAGGTCGGGTGGTCATCGTGAGGCCTCCCCTCGCAAGCGATAGCGGCCCAGGGGCATGACCAAGTCGTCCCCCCCCCTGCCCTCCCGCACCTCGAAAGTGTCAGGGAGGTAGTGCTCAATCAGATCGAGGCTGACTTCGCTGCCGCCGTGCCGGGTGAGCAGCCGGGTGGCGATGTCCTCAACCAGGGGCTGCCAGTCCCGAATCGCCTCCTGACGAAGCTCTGCTGGTGCTTCAGGCAGTGGGACGAATGCCGCCAGCTTTTCCGGAATCATGAAGCGACGGTGGTAGAGCAGCCGGGGCCAGTCACGTTCAGCGTCGGGAATGATGCCGGTTGCCTGCCCGCCGTCAGCGGTTGTGATCGTCCAACGGATGGAGTGTCCCGGGCCTGGATTCGGAGCGAAGAAGCGATAGCCATGGCTCAGCGACAGGCTGCCAACGAGCGGACGGAAGGGTTGCAGCATCACGCTGGCCAGTTCGCTTGCCGGCGGTGGCCCCGCCAGTGGCGGTAGCAGGACGGCGGCGAGATAGAGCAGGATCAGCAGCGAGGCCAGCAGTCG
>CAZKSP010000288.1:0-3912 GCA_964555385.1 uncultured Chitinophagaceae bacterium | reverse complement strand
GTGATGGCCGGACGAGGCTGGATGCAGGCCGGGCTGCCGTCGCTCAACTTCTCAATGACCTGCTGACCGCTGGCGATTGGGATGTATCACTGTGGCTCTACGGGCATCGGACGCAGTGGAGCCGTGACAGCCGGGGCCGGTATTCCTTCAAGCTGACGTCTCTCGGAGAAAAGGCAAAGGAGCAGGCGGTCAAAACGGAAACGCCTTTTAATTTGGTGCCCGGCGACGATGTTGAACAAGTTTTGCCAATGCAGCCGTTGACACCCGGCGTCGTGACACAAATTGAGACGCTGCTAGCCCCGCTGGAGGCCGGCGGTGAAACACCGTTGTACCGTGCGATTTCCGAAGCGATCGGCACCGATTTTGACGGTCCCCATCGCTCCATTCCAGGTCACGTTCTCGCCGTGACTGACGGCGCGAACGATCAGTCAGGTGGTCAGATCGTGACATCTACCGGGGTGACGGATCAGCTTGCTCGTAAGAACCTGCGACGTCCTGTGCCGATTCGTATCGATATTATCGGGTTTGCGCTCGAGGCCGACGCGATGCAACGAGCTATTCGCATGGGACAAGCGAGGGATTTAGCCGTCGGTTCTGGTGGGCAGTTTTACGAGGCTGCTGATCCCACGGCGCTGGCAGATTCATTGCGGCATTCACTGCAACTTGTTCAGTGGCAAATTGCCGACAGCCGGTTCCGAGATAAGCGATATGGCCTCGGTGAATCGGCGGTATTACCGATTGCCCGCATCGGCCAGCCGGCAAACTACGACATTGTGCTTGAGCTTGGGGCCGCCGGCACGGCGCGGCGGGTTGCTGCAGAAAACAACACATCACTTGAACTGTATGTGGCTGGCGGGGGACGTTCGGTTGAATTCCGGCGGTACGACGGTGGCACGGAGCAGGGGCTCCGCGACAGTCGCGCTGGTGTGGTTGACCCTCTCGATCCACGACGGCGGGTATTTTTTGGCGCCCATCTGGCAACTAGAACTGCAAACGAAGTACGGATTCCTCTTTCCGTGCAAAACGATGATGCTCGTAGCTACTCTCAGCGGCCGACCAGTGTCTGGTTTGAGGTGCAACCCCGGACTGGAGAGAAACCTACCGGCAATCCGTATGTGTTCTACGACATGACGCTGCAGCAAGGCCGGACCGTCCCAGTGTTTGATCTCGTGGCACCTGACTGGCCGCGTGACGCCTCCACCGCAGCAGTTAAAGCATGGGTCCGTTTCGACCAACTCTCACCCGACCTTGCCATAGCTATCAGTGAACTGCCGATGGGTGAGAGCGAGACTGTCTCATTTCCAGGACTTCCCGATTCCTCAATCGTGGTGACCTGCAAGAACGGTCCTGTCGCGGGTGAAGTCGAGGTTCTTGTCAACGAGCAGCATCCTCCCGAATTGGCAACGCAGTTGCCCCTGCTCCGCGTGCAGATTCTGGGAGCTGGCAGGGATGCTATGCATGTGGTTGAACCCGACTCAGGGCGAGTTCGCCATCGTTTCGCGGTGACCACGACGAAGGGAGTAGTCTCACCTGCGGTGCGGCTGGAGTTCACTGATCGAAAGCGACTCACGACAGGAGCTGTCAGTACAACGTTGACTGATGCAGCAGAGTTGATCGTGCCAATTCCTGCGGAGTAGCCGCCGGTCTTGCGGGAGGAGCACAGCTTTCTCGGCAACGAAGAAACGTCCTATCACCACGTATTCTCTCCTGCTGTTCTTGCGCCGCGAGGGGCCGACCTATCGTGACCGGTCCTGTTGAACGAGAATGCCTCAGATTGTCGAGACGCGAGCCCATAAATATCCAGCAAGAGCCACAACTGGACTGCGCACCTAACCCGATCGAGGGCGGGTATCCATGCCGTCGGGAAGCACGGTCGATATTGATCGAAGGCTATTGCGATCAACCCTGTCTCGACGCGGGATCGGAGTTCCGGCAACCGGGCCACAGAGGCTCTCCGCTCTAAGCCTGTGACAAACTCGCATTGAAACGAGCCGGCCTGAGAGAACCGTTGCACCCCCTGGTGTGGTTTGCCGCAGCCCGGTTGCTTACAGAAACGAAAGGACCGTCTTTTCCGATATTTTCTCGGCTTCGCGTGGCTGCGGCCACGCATGTTTCTTGCATTCCCGCAAGGAACGCGAGCAGGGCGAACCGCTCCCTTCAGCCCCCCGTAAAGAAGAGCGTCACTCAGCCCCTCACCTGGCTACAGCCGCTGCGGGGTATTTCAAGAAGGATACGAACGATGCTCAAGATCATGCTTTGGAGAAACAGTTTTGGCGCTAAGGCCATGTCGCACCCCGGACACGTCGCGCTCGCCATTGGCCAAGGGGGAAAGCCAGATCACTACATCAGCTACTGGCCAGTAGCAAACTCAAGTGGCACGCCAGTGTCTGCACGCCCAGCAAAGTTCAATAGGTTTGCACAAGACCTCATGGCGGAACTAGGCAGCAACGCCAGAACTCGTCTGCAAGCTGGCTCCACGCCTCGCCCTGGGCAAGCGAACGACAACGTCATCAACGTCGACGGATTCACTGTTGACAACCCTCAGAACGTTTGGGTCAAGATGCCAGATGAGACGTTTGACATCCCTATCGCTGATTCTCAAAACGGTGTTGGGCTGTCACAAGAGCACATTGTCGACTGGTGGAAGCTCTTCTCCACTGATCTGGGCTACAAGCACCAGTACCGCTTCATCTCGCGAAAAATCAACTGTGCCTCGATTGTCATGTCAGCCTTGACAGTTGGAGGGGCGAGGATGTTCGTCAAGCCTGACCGACAGTTTATGTACTACTCCCCCAACGACATCGGGAAGTATGCTCGGCAACTCACCAAGAAAATCAACAAGATGCGGCAGTCCGCTGCAGTCGTCCAAAACGCCCCGCAAACCCCAGGCGTCACCTACTCCGTGGTCGATCCCAATGGCCCTGACATCTGGAGTCTTGCTGCATGGAAGAAGCTCAGCGCCGTGCGAATTGGGCGAAGGCACAGTCAAGTGGCAGCAATCGACGGGCTTGTTCAACAGTACTGGAATATTGGTGGGCACTGGACTGTCGACAACTGCAACCAGAAGGCCTTGGTTCTGTATCAGGTCCTTGAGCAGATCCAAGATCACATCGCCAGCAAACCCAAGAGTGATCGCCGAGAGGCGGTCCTCAAGCTTGGCCGCCGCGTCCTTGAAGTGGTGAAAGACCGGGCTACGGTCGACCAGGCGATGGAAGACGCGCTCGTCGTCACTGTTGGCCGGGAATTGATGTGACGGTGGACTTGAGACCGCCCCTCTCACCGTTCCCAACGGACCGCTTGTCGAGGGCTTTCTTCCCTGTTTTTCTTTGCCTCAGCTTTTAACCGCAGGACTGGATTCATGCCATTCCTGCGGTTTATTCATAGTGCCACCGGGAGTTGGCTGTGCTTGCGAACACTGAAGGCGGTGCAACGAATAGCGTTCTTGCCCATCGGGTGCGTTCTTTGCAAAATGCAGCCTTCTTGAATTGCGCAAGTGTCGGCAAAGCGTGGTGACCTGCCCCCCTTAAACGTCGCCACTTTCAGAGAGAGAATCTCTGGTGGCGCAAACCAAGGGAGGGCAAGAGATGCCACGAGGAAGGAAGTTCACTGCGGAGCAGATCATTGGAAAGCTCCGCGAGGCTGAGGTTGGGTTGGCTCAAGGGAAGACGGTGCCCGAGGTGGTTCGGAAGCTTGGCGTGACCGAGCAGACGTACTACCGGTGGAAGCGGGAGTACGGCGGGCTGCGGACGGATCAGGCGAAGCGGCTGAAGGATCTCGAGAAGGAGAACGCTCGGCTGAAGCGGCTCCTGGCCGACGCCGAGCTCGACAAGGCGATCCTTCGGGAGGCAGCCTCGGGAAACTTCTGAGCCCGGCGAAGAGGCGCCAGGCGGTCGAGCATGTGCGAGACATGCT
>CAZKSP010000287.1:0-3932 GCA_964555385.1 uncultured Chitinophagaceae bacterium | reverse complement strand
CAGCTGCCGGGCGGTCTGCCGCAGCGGACGGTGCTGGCTCACTTGGGCGCCGGGGCCAGCCTTTGTGGCGTCCTTGATGGTCTCAGCATCACCACAACCATGGGCTACACCCCGCTTGATGGCCTGGTGATGGCGACTCGGTCAGGGTCGATCGGTCCGGGGGCGGTGCTGGCCCTGCAAAGCCGATTTGGACTCTCGACTGCCGAGGCCGAACGACTGCTGACATATGAGTCGGGCCTGCTGGGCGTCTCGGGGATGAGCGGCGACATCCGCCTTCTGCTGGCAAGCGACAGCCCGGCGGCAGCCGAGGCGGTTGACCTCTTCTGCCGCAGCGTCGTTCGCGAAGTCGCTGCCGCAGCTGCAGAGTTGGGCGGACTTGAGGGCCTTGTCTTCACCGGTGGCATTGGGGCGAACAGCCCGGAGGTCCGTAGCCGGGTTTGCCGGGCTCTCAGCTGGCTTGGGGTGTCGTTCGATCAGGCAGCCAATCAGGCGGCAGCAGGCGAGGTCCGTCTCGATTCCGGTGGGCCGGTGACCGTCTGGACCCTGCCGACCGACGAGCAGGCAGTCATCGCCGCGGCGGTCACCCGATTGCTTGGCCGGTAGCAAGACGAGCGTCGAGCCGGTTTATTCCGAGCCGGGAAGCGTCAGCTGCTCAAGTTTCTTCTGGTGCTCATCGTTCATCTTGAGCACCTTTTTCTTCGCCGATTCGCCCCCTTCGATTGAAGCCTTCGGGGCAAATTGCTGCCCGCAGCCAGTTATCAGCAGGCATGCCAGCACGAGGGTGTGAAATCGCATCAAAAAAACTCCTTTAGAAAACATCAAAACAAAGCACTTTTTCCGAGGATTGTTCGTTCGCTCAGCCTTACGGTGCCTGCTCCCATTCACCGCACCAGTCAGCCGCCTTGGTGAATGGCCAGACGCCGGCGACTACCAGCCGCTCGTCATCGACCTCAGGCAGGGCGGGTGGCATCCGGCGGCACTCGCCCCAGTCGTCAGCCTCGTCCTGTACCCGCCGCTGTCGCCAGAATCTGCAACTCCGGCAGTGGGCGTTTTCATGCGTGGGGGATTGGGTGGCAATCATGTTGCTGACGATGACATGGCGGGCTCGTGGGCTGACGACGATCTGCCAGCAAAACACCACTGACCAATAGCGTACCCGATCATGCTGGCGGCAAGGCCGTAGAAGTCGGACGGAATGATCCGCAGGGCGGCCAGCGTGCCCGGCCCCGGTGGTCCGCCGACCTCATTGGCATAGGTGATTAGCCAGACAGCAAAACCGCCGAGCATCGCCAGCACACAGCACGCCTGATTGCGGGGCCGGCCGTAGAGGCCACAGACAACAGGCACGAACAGGGCCGATAGCTGGATCGAGAGGGCAATATCGAGCAGGCCCATCAGCGATTCCCCCAACAGGGCCAGGCCGATGCCGCCCAGTGACACGAAGACAACACTCAGCCGATCCCGCAACAAAGCTCGGCTGCCGTTGAACTGCGGCAGACGGGCCAGCAGGTTGTGGCCGAGGATGGTCGCCGGGGCCAGAACTGCACTGGTGGCGGTCGAGACGATCATCGAGACCACGGCAATCACAAAGACCACGAGCATGCCGGTCGAGAGGTATTCATTGGCGAGGAAGGCGACCGGGTCAATTGAGCCGCCGGGGTGGGTGACCAGCGAGGCAAAGCCGAGCAGGAGCGGCAGGCTGCCAAAGCAGAGATAGAGGACGCCGGCCAACAGGCAGGCCCGGCTGGCGGTCGTCTCGTCCTTGGCGGCAAAGACCCGCTGTTGCAAATCCTGCCCTGGAATGTTGCCGAACAGGCCGGTGGCCCAGGCGGCCAGCACGCCGAGGATGGCGGCCAGATAGGAGGTCGATGATGCGGCCGCCGTGGCGGATGGCCAGAGCCGCAGGTGGTCGGGATGCTCAGCGTTCATTTTTGTCAGCAGCACCGAAAGTCCCCTGAACGGGTCGCCATCACCGAGGGCGGGGTCGGCCAGGGTGGCGGCTGTTAGCACCACCAGCCCGGCGATGGCAATGAGAATCTGCAGGCTGTCGGTCAGCGTCACCGACCACATGCCACCGATCATGGTGTAGGTCAGCGTGACCACGGCCACCAGCACAATGCCAGCAGCGAGTGGAATGCCAAAATAGAGTTCCAGCAGGCCAGCGAGGGCTGAGTATTGCAGGGCAATCCAGGCGAAATAGCTCGGTACCTGAATCAGGCCACCGGTCAGTTCGGCGGCCGGGCCGTAGATCTGCCGATAGAAGTCGGCCATCGTGAACAGGTTCATTCGCCAGAGCTTGCGGGCGAAGAACAGGCCAGCCAGCACCAGCGTGCCGGCGCAGGCGAAGGGGTCGAGGACCACCCCCAGCAGACCCTCTTCCCGGGCTGCCCCCGCTGCCGCGAACATCGTGGCAGCGCCAAACCAAGTAGCGATCAGGGTTCCCCAGGCCAAGAACAACGGGAGCCGGCGACCAGCGACCAGATAGTCTGTCTCGTTTTCGACCCGCCGGCTGGCGACCAGACTGATGCCCAGCAGGAAGAGCACGTATCCAATCAAGGCTCCTGCCAGCAGCAGTCGCGCCGAGTTGGGAAGGTCGATCTGGTGGGTGGTTGCAAGCAGTTGCATTGGCAAAAGGTGCCGCGTTTGTTCCGTTCGTTCTCGGCAGAGCGACTAGCGCTGGCGTAGTTTAGCGATCCGTGGGGAAAGTCCTGCCTGCCACTTTTTCACGTAGCGGAACGCGGGCCCTGTGGTGGTGGTACCACCGCCTTTGGCGGCTGTGTCAGGGCAAACTCGCTTCGACGGCGTTCCAGTCGATTGCCAACGGCTCGGCGGGGCCGGCAGGCAGTCGGGCGACTTGCTCGCGGAGAGCGGCGATGCGGGCAGCGGTGTCGGGATGAGTCGAGAGAAAGCCGGGCAGGCTGGCAGTTTCCTGCCGCTTCAGCCGCTGGAAAAAATCGGGCAGGGCCCGTGGTGGCAGGCCGGCGGCGGCCAGCAACTGCAGGCCTGCGGTGTCGGCCGCTTGTTCCTGCTCGCGACTGTAGGCCAACTGATCGAGCTCACCAAGCTGGCCAATCAGCCCGGCGACGTCGCCGCCGCCCAGTGCCAGGCGGACCATGGCCGCGCCGCCCAGCCGGCTCATCAGCTGCCGCAGGCCGTCGCGGTGGAGCACGTGGCTGATCTCATGCGCCAGCACGCCAGCCACCTCGTCGGCCGAGCCCGCCTCGGCCAGCAGGCCGGAGTAGACCACGATCTGTCCGCCCGGGAAGGCGACCGCGTTGACCTCATCGCTGGCGACGAGAGTCACCTCGAATTCGTATCCGGGGTTGTCTTGAATGGCAGCGACCAGGCGGTCAGTAATCGTCTGCACCGCAGTGGCCGCAGGACCAGCGGCGATCGTCTCTTCTCCGGCCAGCAACTGGGCGACTGCCAGCTCTCCGAGGATTTTCTCGCCGGCCGGCGGCAGGCTGGCCGCCACGATTGTCGGGGCCAGCCGCGTCAGCAGCAGCCACCCGCCGAGGAAAAGCCCGACGACTACGAGGCCACCAACGGCCAAGGCCATCCTGCTGCGGCGGGCATGCCGCTGGTGATGATCGGCAAAGCAGGCCAGCAGTTCACGGGTGGGGCCACTGCTACAGGCGGCAAGAGCAGCGATGGTATCGAGTTCGCGGACCGCCACTTGGGCGACGGTAGATGCCGCTGCCGGGCAGCTAACCATCAGCCAGTCGTGATCCTCTCCACCGACTTCACAGTTCAGGTCTGGATAGGGCCAGCGGACGGCCGGTCCGGCAGCGGGCTCGATCAGAAGTCCGCCAGTATCAAGGGTTAGCCGGCAGGGCTGCGAGCCGGGTTGATTGGACAAGAAGCAGACAGCCTGTCGCGATTCAGCCATGACAAGTTGTTTCAGTCTCAGCCCTTGCTGGGCAGATGGCGGC
>CAZKSP010000286.1:0-3940 GCA_964555385.1 uncultured Chitinophagaceae bacterium | reverse complement strand
CCCGTCGGGCTGCCCGAGCTGCCTGCTCGATTCGTCGCGAGAGACTTGTCGTCAACCAGATAATCAGCCCCAGAATCGTCGCTGTGCCGATTCCGCCAAAGAGAGCTGTCGAGACCAGCGGACCGCGGATCTTGGCAATCACGTTCTCGCGGGGGAGTTCCATCACCACTGTCCACGAACCAGTCGGAACGGCCGCAGCGGCGTAAAAGCAGTCGTTGCCCGACAAGGGGTCGGTGGCCGCCAGCAGGTCGGTCGTCAGTGTTGCCCCGGTCTGGCTGTTATGAAATCGGCTGAGGATGTCGGCGTAAGGCGTGTCGGCGATCGGTTTGCTGGAGAGTTCCATCCCAGCGACTGTTGAGGCAATCACCTTCCCCAGCCTGCTGACGAGGATGATGTCGAGGTTCCAGCCGGCCTGCTGCTGCCGGGCCTTGATTGCTTCGAGATCATTGGTGAGCTGGTCGAGGGTGCGATCAACGCCCGCCACCCCTGCGAAGCTGCCGTCAATCATGATCGGATAGGTCTGCTCGACCATGAGTTTGCCCTCATAGTCGTAGGGCTCGGTCACCATCGCCTTGCTTGTCGCGGTTGGATCAACCGCCCGTTCACGACAGCCGGCATAGTAGAGTCCCTCGAGCAGGACCAGCGGTGAGAGCTTGATCTGCGACTCATCGGTCCGGTCACGAAAGAAATAGGGCAGAAATCGGCCACCCTCGCCGAGGGTCTCAGCGGGCAACTGCGAGGCCGCCTCGGCATCCTGCCCGTCGGCGTTGGGCTCATAGCCAAAATAGGCCGCAGTGAATTGTGGATTGCCTTCGAGCACCGAACGGGCCAGATCCATCGACTCTTGCCGGCGACCGAACAGGCCGTGCTCGGCTGCCGTGGCCATGGTGCGGGCAGCGGTGACTGCCTCAAGCGTGCCGCGGTCGATCTCAGTGGCGATGACCTGCGTCCGCTCCAACAGAATCTCTTCGGCCAGATCGAGGAGCAGCGACTGCATTCGCTGAAAATTCAGCAGCACAACAGCCAGGAAAATGACTGCGGTCGGCAGAATGCCCAGCAACAACATGCGGTTGCGGATGCCGAGGGTAGGAAGTCGCATGAGCGGTCCGGGGGTGAAAGGCCTGCGGCGGTAGCCGCCTGTCACACTAGGCTACCCTGCAAAACCTTGCCGGTGAGCTTGAAAAAACGGCCTGCGGGGGAGACGGCGGTCGGCATCAGCCGTTACATTCGGTGCGACCGGCCCGCCGTGGCCGCAGACGGCAATCCCGTTCGGCACAGAATCAGCTACACCGACAAAAAATGCCTCTCCTTCGTGAGGAGGCTGCAGGCGGGGGGAGGGTGCCTTCTGTTGCCGAATATTCGACGAAAACACCATCACCAAAGACCAACATGACTGACGCCCCCCATTGGCACCTGCAGGACTACGAAGCCCTGTTGTTCGACTGCGATGGCACGCTGGCCGACACCATGCCGGCCCACTACCGGGCCTGGCTACAGGTAACCGAGCTGCACGGCTTGGCATTCGATGAAGATCGTTTCTATGCGCTCGGTGGCCGACCCACCCGTGACATTCTGGCGACGCTGGCTGTTGAGGCGGCCATTGAGATCAACCTCGACGAGGCTGCGGAACTCAAGGAGAAAGCCTTCATTGATCAGCTGCCCCATGTCGAGGCGATCGATCCGGTCATTGCAGCCGTCCACCGCGCCCGCGGTGAGCTGCCGCTGGCGGTGGTCACCGGCGGCTACCAAGCGGTCTGCCGGCAGATCCTTGAGCGGCTTGGCCTGCTCGACTGCTTCGACACCATCGTTGCCAGCGAAGACACCGTTCGGCACAAGCCCGACCCCGATCCATTTCTTGAAGCGGCCCGCCGGTTGGGCGTACGGCCGGAGGGCTGCCTCGTCTGGGAAGACAGCGATCTGGGTATCGAAGCAGCCCGCCGGGCCGGCATGGCCTGGATCGACGTGCGGGCCTTTCATCTGCCGCAACGGTTGACGGGAAAGAACCCTGTCGGCGATGAGGGGAGGCAGGGATGACATCAAAGGCCGAACAGCCCGCTTCAGTACCGCTCGCCGAATCGGTCACGCCGGCCGACATCGATGCGGCTGCCAAGCGGATTGCAGGTGGTATTTATCGTTCGCCCTGTCCACCCAGCATTCCACTGTCCGAACTGACTGGCTGTGAGATTTTCTGCAAGCTCGATCTGCTGCAGCGAACCGGGTCATTTAAAGAGCGGGGGGCACGCAACGCCCTGCTGCTACTCGACCAGGCCCAGCAGGCCCGCGGTGTGGTTGCAGCCTCTGCCGGCAACCACGCCCTTGGGCTTGCCTATCACGGCAAACTGCTTGGAATTCCGGTTACCGTCGTCATGCCCCGGTTTGCCCCGCTGGTCAAGGTGGCCACCTGCCGGCGGCTGGGGGCGACAGTGCTGTTGGAAGGTGAGACCTTTGAAGATGCCCGGAAGCGGGCCGTTGAACTGGCGGCGGCCAATGGCCTGCGACTGATTCATGGATTTGATGATGCCGAGGTGATTGCCGGGCAGGGAACGGCCGCACTCGAGGTGTTGGATGATCTGCCCGATGCCGACGCCATCGTGGTGCCGACGGGCGGGGCAGGGCTGCTGGCCGGCGTGGCCGTGGCAGCCAAAGCCAAGCGTCCCAACATTCGCATCATTTCGGTGGAAGCGGCTGCGGCTGCCAGTTTCACGGCATCGCTTGCGGCCGGCAGGCCGGTTGAGGCCCCGGTCAGGCCGACCCTGGCAGACGGTCTGGCAGTGGGCAAGGTTGGCGAGCGGGCTTTTGCGTTGGCCGCACCACGGGTCGACCGGGTGGTGACTGTCGATGAACAGGCCTTGTCGCTTGCCGTCCTGCGACTGCTGGAACTGGAAAAGACGGTCTGCGAGGGGGCCGGCGCGGCAGCCTTGGCGGCAGTGATGGGGCCGCTGGGTCAGGAACTTGCCGGCCGCAAGGTGGTGCTGCTGCTCTGTGGGGGCAACATCGACCCGACCATTCTGCACCGGGTGATCGACCATGGCCTGGCCGCTGACAGTCGGCTGTGGCGATTCACCGCGCACGTGAGTGACCGGCCCGGCGGCATTGCCCGGCTGACGGCGGCGATTGCCGAAGCGGGGGCGAGCGTGCTTGAAATCAAGCATGATCGGGCCTTCTCAGGGCCGGACGTCTTTTCCACCACCGTTGAGGTGACGGTCGAAGCTGCCGACCGAGACCATGTCACCCGGCTCTACCAGCATTTACGCGACGGTGGTTTTCAGGTGATTCCGTCCACCGGACCGCGGTAGGGGGCGACCTTACCGTTGGTGCCGGTTGTGTGGGCAGCCGCTTGCTGCCTGGCTAAGGCTGGTGCCTGCAGCCGATTCTCATTGATTGACGTGGTGGTGCCGGCCGCCACCGAACCCAATGGGAGGCAGGGATGAGCCATGACGGGAGCTTGGGGCTGCAAGGACTGAGCCTGTCTGAACGAAACCAAGAATCGGTTGCCAGTCGGCTGACCTCCACTCTCGAGCGGGATCGGCTGCGGGAAGAACTGCTGCGGCGAATTGTCGTCCGCGAAGAGTCACGGCAAACCCTGCGACGAATGCCTCGCTGATAGCGTTGCCAAATGAACCGCCGGGAGAGAATGATGCACGATCCCGGTCGGCAGTCCCCGAGACATCTTGTCAGGCTGTCGTGGTTGCTGCTGGTGGTGGTGCTGCTGCCGCGACCGCAGCAGGCCTCGGCACAGGGGGCGACAACCTGGGGCTGGGGACGGCAGCAGCAGGTCTTCGACCCTGAACTGTTTGCTGACTACTTACTGAGTGGCCAGACGCCGCATCCAGCTGTGGCCCGGATCGTTGCCCCAGAGCCCGGCGGCGTATCGCTGGGTTCGGGAGTGCTTGTCGATGCCAATGCGACTCAGGGGCTGGTGCTGACCAATTGGCATGTC
>CAZKSP010000285.1:3677-3944 GCA_964555385.1 uncultured Chitinophagaceae bacterium | reverse complement strand
GAAGTGCCGCGAAGTGGTAGGAGCCACTGGCTACCTCGACACCGACTATGCCGCCAAGGGTCGGGCCGCGATCGAGGAACTCGCCAGTGCTGATCTGGTCTGTGTCCATATCGAGGCCCCCGATGAAGCCGGCCATGAGGGCAACGCCGCTGCCAAGGTCCGGGCGATCGAAGAAATCGACCGGCACATCGTCGGCCCTGTCATTGCCCACCTTGAGCAGCAGGCGGCTACCGGCAAGCCCTACCGGGTGCTGGTCTGCCCCGATCA
>CAZKSP010000285.1:0-3667 GCA_964555385.1 uncultured Chitinophagaceae bacterium | reverse complement strand
CATCCGACCTTCCTCGCTACGCGGATGCACTCGCGGGGGCAGGTACCCTTTGCGATGGCTGGCGCGGGCATAGCAGCCGACAGCCAACAAACCTACGACGAGACAGCGGCTGAGGCCGGCCCGCTGATTGAACCCGGTTGGCAGTTGATGGGCCGGTTCATCAATGGCTCACCCTGAACAAAAACCTGACTGAGAGGATGGTACTAGCCGATGGCCCGCGTTGTGCAGAAGTTTGGTGGCACTAGTGTCGCCGACCCACAGAAAATTATCGCCGCGGCCCGCAAGGCAGCCGCCCGTCATGCCGCCGGTGACGAGGTGGTCGTGGTGGTCAGCGCTATGGGAAAGCAGACCGATGTGCTGGTCGATCTGGCCCGGCAGATCACCGACTCCCCGAGTGCTCGCGAGATGGACATGTTGCTGTCCACAGGCGAACAGGTGAGCGTTTCCCTATTTGCGATGGCCCTGCAGCAGCAGGGGCATCGGGCGGTCAGCCTCACAGGCGGACAGATTGGTATCCGTACCGATTCCAGCCACACCCGCGCTCGGATTCGCTCGATCTCGACCGAACATGTGAACCGGTTGCTGGCCGATGGGGCGATTGTCATTGCCGCCGGCTTTCAAGGGTTCGATCAGGACGGCAACATTACCACGCTTGGCCGGGGCGGCTCCGACACGACCGCCGTGGCCCTCGCCGCCGTGCTGGAAGCTGACTGTTGCGAGATCTACACCGACGTCGATGGCATCTACACCACCGACCCGCGAATCCTGCCAACTGCCAGCCGGTTAGAGTCGATCAGCCATGACGAGATGCTTGAACTAGCCAGCCTTGGTGCCGGCGTGATGCACTCTCGGTCAATCGAGTTCGCAAAGAAATTTGGCGTTCCCGTGGTGGTGCGGTCGAGCTTTGCAGAAGGGGCCGGCACGGCCATTGTGCCGGCCGAACGGGCTGTACCACGGCCGGTCAGTGGGGTGGCGTTGGCCAAGAGTGAGGCTCGGATCACGCTTGAGGGCGTTCCTGACCAGCCCGGCTCAAGCCACACCCTGTTTGCACGCTTGGCGGCTGCTGGGATTGCCGTCGACATGATCATTCAAAATGCTGGACACGGGGGAACCGCGAATATCTCCTTCACCGTGCCGGAGGACGACCTGGAGGCGGCCCTTGTTATTGCCGCCGCAGTTGCAGCCGAACTCCGCGCTGACAGGCTCACACACGACCGCAGTCTCGCGAAGGTCTCGGTCGTCGGCCTTGGCATGGCTACGGCCGAGGGTGTCGCCGGCCAGATGTTTGCTGCGATATCAGCTGCTGGCGTGAACGTGCACATGATCACGACCAGCGAAATCAAGATCTCGGTTCTCGTTGATCGTGACGACGCGGCCAGCGCCGTTGCCGCGGCCCATCAGGCCTTTTGCCTCGAGGCGATCGACAGCCACCTTGACCACACCATCTCGCTCCCAATGACCAAATCAGACCCGCTTGAGGTGGTCAGGCGGCTTGAGGGCATGGAAGATCTGGCGATTGAGGGCTGTCAACTCGACGCTTCGCAGGCGTTGGTAACTTTCCTTGATCTGCCCGACACGCCAGGGGTGGCAGCCGAGGTTTTTGCTGAAGTCGCCCAGGCGGGACTGTTCGTCGACATGATCGTGCAGAGCTATCCCCGCGAGGGGCGAGCGGAGATATCCTTTACCGTGCCGGCGGCAAGCCGTGAGCGGGCCGTCGAAGTGGCGCAGGGCATTGCTGCAGCTCATGGCGTCCGGGTCACCGACGTCCCGCATGTTGCCAAACTCTCGATCACCGGTGTCGGCATCCGTAGTCACGCCGGTGTTGCCGACCGGTTATTTGCCCCCTTGGCCGATGCTGGCATCAACATCGATCTGGTCAGCACCAGCGAGGTTCGAGTCAACGTCATTGTGGCGGCTGCTCAGGGCCACCGGGCACTGGGTCTGCTTCGCGAGGCCTTTGGCTTGAATTAGTGCTGGCAATGTCAGGTCCGTCTAAGGGCGGATAAGGGACGTGGCGGACACTTGCTTAGTCCGCGGCCAGCGAAACCCGAATGATCTCGATGTCATTGCGGACCACGATTGACCGGTTTGCAAAAGCCGGGGGACACCAGACAACGTCCCGACCGAAGGCGACGTTGGTCGGCTCAAGCAGATGGGCTCGGTCGATTTCCTCATAGCCCGCTGGCGAGAGCTTTGCGATCACCAGGTCACCGGTCTCGACAAACATCCAGACCCGATCAGCCTGCCGCACCATGAATGCAGTACCGGAACCGGGCGCCCTGTCGCCAAGTGGCCCACTGCCCCGCCAGACAACCTCGCCTGAGGGAATCGCCACCACTCGCAGTTCGCCTTTTTCATGGAACCCGTAAAGGTGATCGTCAGCGGCAAAGGGCTGCACGTTGACCGCCGACAGTCCCTTTTTCGCCTCGTTCCGCCAGACGACGTTGACGCCGGGCTGGTCGGGAGTGAGTTGGAGCAGCAGGTTCTTGTTTTGATAGCCGCCGACAAACAGATAGTCGTTCAGTTGAACAGGCGACATGATGATGGAACCGTTGTCGGCGTTGTAGCCAGACTCCCAGAGCAGCTTGCCCGTCTCCGGCACCACCGCATAAATGCCGTCCGGCTTCATGAAGACCAGTTGGCGGACGCCAGCTGCTTCGATCATCGTCGGAGGTGAATAGCCCTGCTCAGGGGCGGAGCCAGCCCGCCAGATTTCCTTGCCGGTAAGTTTGTCAAACGCGACAGCATGGGCCACTTCGGTCCCTGCCACGCAAATCAGCCGCTCGCCATCAATCAGCGGGTGACTGGCGTAGCCCCAGAGGGCCGCCTTGCACTGGTAGTCCGTCCTCAGGTTTCGCTGCCAGACAATCTTGCCGTCAGCCACATCGAAGCAAAACAGATCCCCCTCGGTGCCGAGCGTATAGACGTGATCACCATCGACCGTCGGCGTACAGCGAGGGCCAGCCGGGTAGGCGACCGTGTAGGTGACTGGGTACTCATGGCTCCAAAGGACCTTTCCGGTCGCCTCGTCGAGACAAAGCACCCGCTCAGTGCCGGTTGAGCTCTTCCGCTCAAAGTTGGCAACCTTGATATTGGCATCCGTGACATAGTCGCAGACGAAAACCCGGCCATCAGCGACGGCTGGGCCGGCATAGCCACCCGCAATCGGCGTCCGCCAGAGAACCTTCGGCCCGCCGGCAGGAAACTGCTCACAGATGCCGTCTTCCCGCCAGACGTTATCCCGGCCCGGGCCCATCCATTGCGGCCAGTCGTTTGCTCGCACAAAGGCCGGCATGGCGAGAGACAGAAACCCCACCGCAAACAGCGTCTGCTTCAGTGATTGAAAAACTATTCTCGGCATCAGTTCCCTCTTTTCTGCTTGGCAGGCTTTGAGCCGTACACGTGTAGAGCCCTCAGCCCAACACGCTTTCGAGCACCTCTTCGGCTACATAGATCGGCAAGTTGGGCTCACAGGTAACCGCCACGGCAATCGCGTCGGACGGGCGGGCGTCGATCTCAACGATCTCGCCATCCTTCTGCACCCGTAACGTGGCAAAGTAGGTGTGCTCCTTCAGCTCCGAGATCACGACGTCTTGAAACTCACCGCCGAGCAGTTCGACCGCCGCCACCAGCAAATCATGAGTGAGTGGGCGGGGCGACGGATGAT
>CAZKSP010000284.1:0-3962 GCA_964555385.1 uncultured Chitinophagaceae bacterium | reverse complement strand
TGTCGGCTGCGACTCGACGCGACTGAGTCGCCGCTCAAGCAGTTCCAACTGGAGCCCCGCCGGTGGCTTGATCACAACGGGAATCAGCCGTGACGGTCGCGGGATCGCTGCGGGTGCCGCCGCCGGCTTCGCAATGGGCTTGGCTGTAAAGCTGTTCGGCACAGGATGGTCAGTGGCGGACTGGCAGCCAAAGCAGGCGACTGCCACCAGAACCGGGAAGCAGCAGACAAAATACTTCATCGCAGACTCCTTTCATACGACTCAGCCACGGTGGCAAGGCCACAGCAGTTTTAGGAAACGACCCTCAACTGCCGGATTTTAGCAAACTGCTTCGAAAGACTGCCGCAGCCGGCAGTCGCCGGTCAGTGATTTCCCGCTGTGATCGCTGGAAAATCGTCAGTCCGGAAGGGCGTCAGCGGCAAGCCGGCAGCGGAATACATGTTGCAGACCGGGTTGTCGGCCCAGGCGTAGCGGACGGCGACGGGATCAGCAACGGCGTCGCTCCAGACCTCGATCCGGCCGTCGGGCAGAAACCGGGCTGATGCGGCTACAAACTTTTGATCGGCAGCAGCGATCGTGAAACCGACAGGCTCCCGTACATCGAACGGCCTCCAGCCGGCCGCGTTGGAATCGACGTTGTCGAAGCTCAGGACGATCTTACCGCCCTGCTTTTCCATCGCTTTGTAACGCGGGCTACGGCAGACAATGCCCGGGCGCTTGTAGGTCTCGGCCAGGGCCCAGCGAGCGAGCCGTTTGGCGACGTCCTGTTTGTTCTTGGGGTGGATATCCTTGCCTTCGCCGATATCGATGATCACTGCCTCGCCGGTGTTGGGTAGCTTGTCCATCGTCAGCGTCTGGGCCTCCCGCAGTTCAGCCCAGTCGCTGTCGGCAGGCCCCGGCTTTTCATCACGGAAGTCGGCCAACTGCACCCAGTAGAAGGGAAAGTCACCCAGCTTCCACTCGTCTCGCCAGGACTGGATCATGAAGGGAAACAGGTCGCGATACTGCATGGCCCGGCTGGCGTTCGATTCACCCTGATACCAGATTGCCCCCTTGATGCCGTAGCCGATCGAGGGTGAGAGCACCCCGCAGTAGATGTTGCCAGGGCGGGAATTACCGGTCAGCAGTCCTTCCGGACTGCGGGGCTGCCGAGGAATAGGTTTCTTTTCCGCCTTGGCCTGTTCAGCTGCCGCCTTCCATTTTTCCAGCTGGACCTTGAAGTTCTCAACCAGTTTTGGGATGTCGGCTTCGGTTTTGGCCCAGCGGTCCAGCAGTGGCTTGAATCGCTCATCCGCAGCAAGTCGCCCCCGCTCGATCCAGGCCTCACAGGCACTGCCGCCCCAGGCATTGTCGATCAGGCCGACCGGCACACCGAGGGTCTGGTGCAGCTGGCGGCCGAAGAAAAACCCGACTGCCGAAAAGCTTCCGACATTGTCGGGTGAGCAGACACTCCACGAGCCGTTGAAGTTCCACTGAGGCTCCTGGACACCGACTTGTGGCACCGAGATCAGCCGGATCTGAGGAAATGCCGCCGTAGCTTTCTCGAGATCGGCGTCGTTGGCCTGGTCGACACTCCACTGCATGTTCGACTGGCCGGAACAGACCCAGACCTCACCGATCAGCACGTCGTTGAATTTCAGTTCGTTCTTGCCCTTCACGGTGAGGGTGTGGGGACCACCGTATTCGGTGATCGCATCGAGCAGAACCTCCCAGCTACCGTCGGCCCCAGCCGTGGCGGTGTGGCTCTGGTCCGCGATCGACACGGCGACCGTCTCACCCGGGTCTGCTTTGCCCCAAACGCGGTTACGGATGCCCTGCTGGAGCACCATATGATCGCCGAACATGTTGTTCAGCGACACATCGGCTGAGGCCGGAGCGGTGAAGATGCAGGCAGAAAACAGGGTCAGCACCAGCAGTCGTGCGAATGCCCGGTGAGCGGATTGCAGTGGATGGATCGTGCTGAAGGCTGGGGGGAGGACACGAGCAAGCATGCGGATGACTCCAAGGACGACTGCGGAAATCGCGGGAAAGCGTTGGGAAACTCCTGAGGCGATAGCGTACCGTCGGTTCGGGGCACGGCCAACTCGTGGGAGTGTCCTTCCAGGGGGCCCTCCGCAGCTGGGCTGCCAATCGACCCGGAGAAGAAAATGAGAACACCCCCCAGAAATACTTGCTTGGCAAAAAAGTCCGCGTATTCTATCCAAATTAACAGGTGGCCGGGCGTTTCGGTCGTCTGTTCCAAGCGAGGTCTCTTCGGCCGACCGGGCCCCCGGGTGTGTTCGAACCTCAGCCTGCTCGAGTTTCCCTGTTTCCCCCCTGATTTTTGGAGGTTCCCTGTGATTCGCAAGTTTGTGACTTGCTTCCTGCCGGCAATCGCCCTGCTCGCCGTGTGCACCAGCACCTACGCGGACTGTGGCAAGTGCGGTGGCGAGAGCGAAGGTGCCTGTTGTGGCAAGAAAACCGTGTGCCAGCGGCAGTATGTGACGGAAATGAAGACCGTCACCTGCACGGAGTACAAGAAAGAGACCCGCGAGAAGACCTATACGGTCATGAAGCAGGTGCCCCGGACCGAGGAGCGGACCCGCACCGTCACCGTGTGCGTGCCCGAGACCCGGACCAAGACCGTTGAGTACACGGTCAACAAAAACGTGATGGAGACCAAGACCTGCGAATATCAGGTTCAGGTTCCTTACTGCGAGGAAGTTGAGCAGAAGTACACGGTCATGGTTCCAGTTCAGGAAGAAAAGACCTGCACCTACACCGTGATGGTTCCGGTCCAGGAAGAAAAGACCGAAACCTACACCGTGATGGTGCCTCATACCGAAGAGGTTGAGCAGAAGTACACGGTCATGGTTCCGGTTCAGGAAGAGAAGACCTGCACCTACACCGTGATGGTGCCGGTGAAGGAAGAGAAGACCTGTACCTACAAGGTGATGGTTCCCTATACCGAAGAGGTTGAGCAAACCTATACGGTCATGGTGCCCTACACCGAAGAGGTTCAGAAGACTCGGACCGTGCAGAAGCGGGTGCCGGTTACCACGACCAAGACCGTGCAGGTTCGCGGTGGTCACTGGGAAAACCAGATGGTTGAACTGCCCTCGTGCGGGACCGACGCCTGTGGCAACCCCTGCCCGCCGAAGATGTGCTGCAAGCGGGTCTGGGTGCCCACCTGCGAAACCAAGGAAGTTCCCTGCACCACCTATGAGTGCGTGACCGAGGAAGTTTCTTACACAGCCTGCGTGCGGAAGTGCAAGCAGGAAGAGCGGACCCGAAAGGTCTGTGTCCGGAAGTGCAAGGAAGAGGAGCGGACCCGCACCTACTGTGTCACCAAGTGTGTGCCGGAAGAGCGGACCCGCACCTACTGCGTCACCAGGTGTGTGCCGGAAGAGCGGACCCGGATGGTCAAGGTCGTCAAGTGCGTGCCGGAAGAGCGGACCCGCACCTGCACCGTGACCAAGTGCGTGCCGGAGCAGCGTGAGCGGACCTACTGCGTCACCAAGTGTGTGCCGGAAGAGCGGACCCGGACGGTCAAGGTGCAGAAGTGCAAGACCGAAACCCGGACCCGTGAGTACCAGGTCTGCAAGTGCGTGCCGGAGACCATGACGAAGGAAGTTTCCTACACGGTCATGGTTCCCCAGCAGAAGGAAGAAAAGTACACGGTCACGGTCTGTGACTGTGTGCCGGAAGAAAAGACCTGCACCTACGAGGTCTGCGTTCCGGTTCAGGTCACCAAGGAGGTGCCGGTCAAGAAGTGCGTCATGGTCGAGGTTGAGGTGCCCTGCGGCTGCTGTGACAGCGGTTGCTGTGGTGAGGCCAACTGCTGCGATCAGGGCTGCAAGAAGGGCTGCCGCCGCAACCGGTGCCGTCGCTGCTGCCGCTGAGGCAGATAGTGGACGGCCCTTTTTAGGGCTGACCTGATGTGAATCGGCGGGCCGGGTGCGAAAGTGCCCGGCCCGCTTTTT
>CAZKSP010000283.1:0-3978 GCA_964555385.1 uncultured Chitinophagaceae bacterium | reverse complement strand
GCCAGTCAGCCCCTCGTTGTACCGCGACACGGCAATGGCAACCCGCGTCCCCGCAGGCAGTTCAGCCCCAGACGCCGGATGAATCAGGCAACCACGCACGATCTCGCTGCCGCCGGCAGCCTTAGCATCCAGTCGCATGGTTCCCCTCAGGACTTGAGGCTTTGGAGAAATTCACGATTCGACCCGGTCTTGGCCAGCCGATTGATCAACAGTTCCATCGCCTCGGGTGGGTTCATCTCACTGAGCACCCGGCGAAGAACGTTGGTGCGGCGGTACTCGTCCGGGTCCAGCAGCATCTCCTCGCGGCGGGTCCCCGAACGATTGATGTCAATCGCCGGATAGACCCGCTTGTCGACCAGTCGTCGGTCGAGCACGATCTCGAGATTGCCGGTGCCCTTGAACTCCTCGAAGATCACGTCGTCCATCTTGCTGCCGGTGTCGACCAACGCAGTGGCAATGATGGTCAGCGACCCTCCCTCCTCGACCTTACGGGCACTGCCAAAGAACCGTTTCGGCCGCTGCAGGGCGCCCGAATCGACGCCTCCGGAGAGGATCTTGCCGGAGTTTGGCACTTCTGAATTCCAGGCCCGCGCCAGCCGAGTAATCGAGTCGAGAAAAATCACGACATCTTTGCCATATTCCACTAGCCGCTTGGCCTTTTCGATGACCATTTCGGCCACTTGGATATGGCGACTGGCATTCTCGTCGAAGGTCGAACTGATCACCTCGCAGCCCGGTCCAGCAACCTGCCGCTCCATGTCGGTCACTTCCTCGGGCCGCTCGTCGATGAGCAGCATAAAGACGAAGGCCTCCGGGTAATTGGCCAGCACAGCCTTGGCCATCTTCTGCATCAGGATCGTCTTGCCGGCCCGGGGCGGGCTGACGATCAGGCCCCGCTGGCCAAAGCCGATCGGCACGACGAGGTCGACCACTCGTGTAGAAATTTCGTCACCGGCGGTTTCCAGCTTGATCCGCTGGTCAGGGTGCAGCGGCGTCAGGTCATCGAAGAAGACGTGGTTGGCCAACCGGGCCGGATCGTCGCCGTTGATTGCCTCGACTCGCAGCAGCGCGAAGTATCGTTCGCTCTCTTTCGGCGGACGGATCTGACCAGCGACGCTCATCCCGTTCCGCAGGCCAAACCGCCGAATCTGGCTCGGGGAGACATAGATATCATCTGGGCAGGCCAGGTAGTGATAGTCGGGACTGCGAAGAAAGCCGAAGCCGTCGGGCAGAATTTCGAGCGTGCCTTCCCCGAACATCAGTCCGTTGAGCTTGACCCGCTCTTTGAGGATTTTGAAGACAAGGTCTTGCTTCTTCACGCCGGTCACATCACCGACCTGCTCGGCCCGGGCGAGTTCGATCAACTCCCCCATCGACAGTTTCTGTAGCTCGGCGATGTTCGTGTCGCCCTGCTGCTTCAGCAGGTCGTACCGCTCGCGAACCTCGATGTCTTCGGCATCGACCTCGGCGGCAATCTCCTCGGCGATCGAAACCGGTTCGGAGTCAATCCGGCCGTCATCAGCTGCAGGATCAGATTCGGTCGGTGCCATCAGCTATCCATGGGTAACCGCGAGGACTGGGACTCCGGTCATCCAACCGGCTGCCCAAATAATGCGGGGGCCCGTGAGGGCCGGGAAATAGGGGGTGGGGGGAACAGAGGCGGGAATCGATTGCCGCAGGATCAGCCCACCCGATCGGCGGCGGCAGCCTAGTGGCTGTCAACGCGGCCGGCTGAGCGGGCGGAGAGTTCCTGCCAGACCCGATCGACTTGTTGCAAAGTATACGCCAAATCGGCTGAGGTATCCACGGTCGAGACCGGCAGGCTGGCAAGGGCAGTCGGAGAAAAACCGGCCCGCCAGGCTGACTCACGGCCGGCGATGTCGGCCGGCGCAAGCCCCCGGGCAGCCAGTCGGGCGTGCCTCACGGCATCCTCACAGGTAAGCCGAATCAGCCAGTTGCACCGACTGTGCCAGCCGGCCTGCACCAGCAGCGGCACATCGAGTACGGCAAAGCCACCCGGCTGGAGGGCCGCAAGCCGCGTCTCAATGGCTGCCCGCACCCAGGGATGAACGATCGCCTCCAGGGCAGCGAGGTTGGCTACCCGGTCGGCTGCTGCTCCAAACACCAGCCCTGCCAGCAGCTTCCGCTGCACTGTACCCTCAGCCGCAAAAATGCTGGAGCCGAACCGTTCTCGCAACTGCTGTCGCACTTGTGAATCATCGAGTGCCTCATGGGCGAGTGCATCGGCATCGATGACGTCGGCACCGAGCTCCCCAAGGCGGCGGGCGACCGTCGTCTTGCCCGAGCCGATCATGCCGACCAACCCCACGATCATCCCGCCCTTGGCATTCATTTCTCACACTCTGCCCAATTGCAACCGCTGTGTACCGACACCTCCAGCGGTACTGTCAGTTCCATCGCCTGCTGCATTTCGCCGACGACCAGCTGCTCGACAGCAGCCAGTTCGGCCTGAGGCGTTTCCAACAGCAGTTCGTCATGGATCTGTAGCACGAGGACCGCCGCCCGCTGCTCGGCCTTCAGCCGGTCGGCCACCCGCAACATTGCCAGCTTGATCAGGTCAGCAGCCGACCCCTGTACGACGGTGTTGACGGCGGTGCGTTCCGGCAGTGAGAGGGCGAAAACACCACCGGCTCCGCGGCGGCCATCCCGGTCACGCACCCCCTCGATGGCCCGCCGCCGACCGAGCATGGTGGTCACCCTTCGCTCCGCCCGACAACGGTCAAGAACCTCATCCATGAAGCTGGCCGCGCCGGCGAATGTCTCGAAATAGGCGGCAATAAAAGCAGCCGCCTCGGCCTGCGAGATACCAAGTGCCTTTGCCAACCCAAAGGCTGACTGGCCATAGAGGATGCCAAAGTTCACCGCTTTCGCCGTCCGCCGCATCTCGGAGGTGACCGCCTCCGGATCAACCTCGAAAACCGCTGCGGCGGTGCGGGTGTGAATGTCCTCGGCCTGCTGGAAGGCCTCGATCATTGCAGGGTCACCCGACAGATGGGCAAGGATCCGCAACTCAATTTGGGAATAATCGGCGGCCAGGAACTGCCAGCCAGCCTCCCCCGGCAGAAAGGCTGCCCTGATCTGCTGCCCCTCGCGGGTCCGTACCGGAATGTTCTGGAGGTTGGGATCACTCGAACTGAGCCTGCCGGTGGCGGTAACAGTCTGGTTGAGGGTGGTGTGGATTCGGCCATCGGCTCCATCAACCAGCAGTGGCAAGGCGTCGACATACGTACTTTTCAGCTTGGAGTATTTCCGATGCTCAAGCAGTTTGGCTGGCAGCGGGTGCAGCGGGGCAAGCTCCTCGAGCACCTCGGCGTCGGTGCTCGGTCCGGTCTTTGTCCGCTTGACCACCGGCAACCCTTGTTCATCGAACAGGACTGTTCGTACCTGCAGGGGCGAGGCCAAGGAAAAGGCATGACCGGCAAGTGCATGGGCTTCCTGCTCAAGCGTCGCAAGACGGCTTGCATAGTCGGCTGAGAGTGCGGCCAGCACTGCCGCATCGACCCGCACCCCGCGGCGCTCCATCGCCGCCAGAACGCTCACCAGGGGCAGTTCGACATCCCGGTACAGCGGTAGCAAGTCAGCCTCGGCAAGCTGCTCGGTGAGCGGTGCCGTAACGGCCGCGACGGCAACGCAGACGGCGGCAGCCTCCTCAGGTTCGACGGGAGTTTCACGAAGGGTAGCTGGTGGTGGTACTCCCACCCGACTGACCAAGTCAGCCAGCCCCTGATTCCGCTGCCCGGCGTCGAGCAGGTGGCCGGCCAGCAGCGTATCGAAGTGGAGGCCATCAACCTCCAAGCCGAGTCGGGCAAGCCCCCGCAGTTGCCGCTTGAGGTCATGGCCGATCATCGGCACCTCTGGGTCGGCCAATAACTCGGCCAGGGCCTGCGACTGCAGCAACTGATCGGCTGAAAACCAGATTGCGGCATCGCGACCAGTTGTCGCCAGAACCGCCATGCC
>CAZKSP010000282.1:0-3979 GCA_964555385.1 uncultured Chitinophagaceae bacterium | reverse complement strand
CGGCGGATGAGGTCGCGACCGGCAAGGCTGCTGACGAGCACCATCAGCGTCGTTCGCGGAAGATGAAAATTGGTCAGCAGACAGTCGACTGCGTGAAAGGAAAAGCCCGGGCGGATGTAGAGGCTGGTCGGCCCGGTGAACGGCTCGAGCTGGCCATCGCGGGCAGCCGTCTCAAGTGACCGCACCGCCGTCGTCCCAACCGCTAGCACCCGGCCGCCGCGGCCTCGCGTCTCCCGCACTGCCGCCACTGTCGCCGCCGACACCGCACACCACTCGGTGTGCATCGGATGGTCGGCGATTCGCTGGGTGCCGATCGGCCGGAAGGTGTCGAGGCCGACATGCAGCGTTACCTCCGCACGCCTGATGCCCCGGGTACTCAGTTGTTCAAGCAGCTGCGGCGTGAAGTGCAGTCCCGCAGTCGGCGCAGCGGCCGATCCCGGCTGCTCGGCAAAGACCGTTTGGTAGCGGTCGACGTCCTCGCCCCGGGCCTCACCTCCACGGATGTAGCCCGGCAGCGGCACGCGGCCGACACGGGCAAGCACCACTGGCGTCGGTTCGTCGGCCTGTGGCTCAACCACCCAGGTGCCCCCCTCGCCACGGCCGACGAGAAGGAGTTCGACGGCATCGGCTCCCGCTGGATCGACAAGCGTAATCCGCTCACCGACGGCCGGGCGGCCCCGGGTCTTGGCGAGGATCGACCAGCAACGGCGGTTACCTGCAGCCAGAACCTCTGCCAGAAACAGCCCCTCCCAGCGGCCACCGGTCTCCGCTCGCTGCCCGATCAGCCGGGCCGGCACGACGCGGGTGTTGTTGACCACCACCAGATCGTTCGGGCTGAGCAGCTCAGGCAGATCGCGAATGTGGGCATGCCGCAGGCTGCCACTTGCCCGCTCCACCACCAGTAGCCGTGCCGCCGCTCGATCAGCCAGCGGCTCTTGGGCAATCAGCTCGGCTGGTAGCTTGTAGTCGTAGCAGTCGGCGGCTTCAGGGTCGTTCTGCATGAGGCAAAGCGTACCGCGCCAATTGCCGCTGTTGCCCAACCGGTGGTGGTAAACTGAAGGAGCGTCCTCTCAGCACTACCAAACAAACAAGCAACCACGTGAGCGAAACACCGCCGCCGACGGTACTGCCCCCTACCGCCAGCCAACACGTCAGCGTGATGCCGCGGGAGTCGCTCTCGTTCCTCGCCCTTGAACCCGGCATGAACGTTGTTGATGGCACGCTCGGCGGTGGCGGCCACACCCGGTTACTGGCCCAGGCCGTCGGGCCGACCGGCCGGGTGATTGCCATCGACCGCGATCCAGCCGCCATCGATCGGGCCGCCCGGGAACTGGCCGGCCTGCCGATCCGCTTTGCCCAGGCCAATTTCCGGGACATCCCCGAAGTACTCGATGCGGTCGGTGTCGAGACAGTCGATGGCGTGCTACTCGACGTCGGGCTGTCGAGTGACCAGTTGGCCGATCGCAGCCGCGGGTTTTCCTTTGAGGCCGACGGTCCGCTTGACCTGCGGTTTGATCCAACCGAAGGTGAGCCGGCCTGGCGACTGGTCAACCGGCTGCGGCCCGAAACCCTGGCCGACTTGATCTATGAGTTTGGCGAGGAACGCTACAGCCGGCGGATCGCCCGGCGGATCGCAGCGGCCCGCGAACGTCAGCCAATCGAATCAGCCCGCGACTTCGCCAGACTGGTTGCCTCCGCCATTCCCCGCCAATCGCCACCGCCGCGCATCCACCCCGCCACCCGCACCTTTCAGGCGTTACGAATTGCGGTGAACGAGGAACTGAAGAGCCTCCAGATTGCCCTGGAACGCATTCCCACCCGGCTGCGGCCTGGCGGCCGACTGGTGGTGATCTCGTTCCACTCCCTTGAGGATCGGCTGGTCAAGACGGCTTTTCGCAGCCCGCAGACCTGGGACTGCCTGACCCGGTCACCCCGCGAGGCCCAGCCTGATGAAGTGGGGGCGAATTCCCGATCCCGCTCTGCCCGGCTCCGGGCGGCCGCCCGTCTGGCCTGATCGCTCTGGCAGCGGCAGGCGGGTTTCAGCAGAATCCCCGCCGCTTGAGGCTCGGCCACTGGTGGCCGCGAGGCATTATTCCCTGCTGGTCTCTCATGGGACGCGAGTCGCGATTTCTGCTGACGCTGCTTGGCCTACTGGCCGGCTTCTTTGTCGCTGCGCTTTCAATCAGGCTGTTCAGCCCCCGGCCACCGAAGGGGACTGGCCCTGACATTCACACCAACGCAGGGATGACGGCCCCTACTCCGCTCGTCCCGCCCCCCGTGCTTACGCCGCGGCCCCGGTCTGAACCGTTGCCCTCACTCCGCCCCGAACCACCTGCCGACACCGGTGTTCAACGGTTGGCCCCAGCTGATCTGCCGACGCTTGCAGCACCCGCCGCTGTGAGCCGCTCAACGTCTGACTCCGTCAGCTCCCCTTCACGATTTTCATCCTCAACGATGCCCACAACGCTCGTTTCCAACGATGAACCGGTCACGGCTGCATCGCCCCCTTGGAAAGCGGCCGCCGAGAGCCCAGCAGAGCTGACTCAGACAGCTGCCGCAGCGCGTCTTCAACCAACGGCTGCAGAGCCGCTCCAGCCGCAAATCGAGGTGACAGCAGCCCCGGCTTTCAGACCTCCTCCGGCCAAAGCAGCCCCACCGCCTGGCCCACCCCCTGTCACTCCCGGCCAGCCTTACGTTGTGGTGGCAGATGACTGCTGGTGGAGCATCGCCGAGCGGGCTTACGGCGATGGCCGCTATTACCGCAGCCTGTTTGCCTGGAATCGGGCCATCACCCCCAGCATCTCCCTCGCTATCGGAACGACGCTGGAAATCCCCCCACCAGCCCGGCTTGAACTCGCCTGGCCGCGACTGATGCCAGCAGACTGATCGGTGCGAAACCGCTCTGGTTCCGACTGCGGGCCACCGCTACCGTCCGCCGCTCACCGTTGGCGGCAGAACCGCCTTGGCGGCAGAACCTTTGGAAGTGGTGGTCGTATGCAGGTTGGACAGATTCAGTTTCGAGTGTTTTTTCTGCTGGCCTTACTGGTAGGCCTGTTTGCGACGACCGCAGGACAAGCCGCCGGCTATCGCACCGCCAACTTCGTCATTGAGGCACCTTCTGACCAACTGGCCCGACGGATTGGCGACGCTGCTGAACAGTACCGCCACGATCTGGCAGTCGAATGGACCGGCCAGCCGCTGCCCCGCTGGAGCCGCCCCTGCCCGATCACCGCCCAAGTCGCTCCGAACCTTGGTGCTGGCGGCGCAACGAGTTTTGTCTTTGACCGTGGCGAGGTCTTCAACTGGACAATGACCATTCAGGGCAGCGAAGAGCGAATTCTCGACTCGGTGCTACCCCATGAGATCACCCACACGATTTTTGCCAGCCATTTTCGGCAGCCGCTGCCCCGCTGGGCTGACGAAGGCGCCTGCACCACGGTCGAACATCCCGTTGAGCGGGCCCGTCAGCACCGGATGCTGATTGAGTTCCTGCGGACCGGCCGCGGCATCGCCTTTCCCGAGATGTTTGCCATGCGGGAGTATCCCGCCGACGTGCTGCCGCTCTATGCCCAAGGCTACTCCCTGGCCCGTTATCTGATTGAACGCGGCGGCCGCCGTCGCTACGTCGCCTTCGTCGGAGATGGCCTTGATAGCAACGAGTGGGCGACCGCTCTTCGCCGGCACTATGGCGTGGGCGACCTGGCCAATCTGCAACAGACCTGGCTTGACTGGGTGAAGAAGGGCTGCCCAGCCCCACCGGCAGCCATCGCAGCTGTCATTTCCGAGCCCGCCACGTGGTCACCAACCACCCGAGGGCAGAGCCCCGACCCCATACCAAGCCGGCAGCCCAGCCCCGAACGGCTGGCCACGACCACCAGCCGCCAGTCAATTTATGTGCTGCAGGCTCGGCGGACCCAGCGTCAGGGCAGCAGCCTGGCGACCGAGCCGGCCCCGGTTAGCCGCCCGTGACCAGCACCGT
>CAZKSP010000281.1:0-3986 GCA_964555385.1 uncultured Chitinophagaceae bacterium | reverse complement strand
GCAGCCCTGACCCGGCGGCAGACGGTTAAGGATCGCAGCGTACCAGCCCGCTGGAATGCTGATGACCGTGACATCGACCGCATTATTGAAGTCGCAGGCCTCTATGCTGCAGCCGGGGGGGCGGGATACACCGGCCTTGAATTGGGACGACTAGGGCGGTTCGACCTGAGCCGGTTGCTCGGCCTTGAACGGGCAATTCTGATCGGCCGTGGCCCCGCGGCCATCTCCTGGCAGGTTCGCCCCGACCAACAGGCCAAGCCCATCGACGCGGGAGTGAACACCACCACACTCTGGCGGGTCGTCCTGCCGGTCGCCGACTGATCTCCTCACAATGTTCTCGGAAGGAAACCCTCATGATCGAGACTGTCGACCTGACGAAGAAGTACGGCGACTTCTTCGCGCTTGAGTCCCTAACGTTGAAGCTTGACCAGGGCGATCTGTTTGGTTTCATCGGGCCCAACGGAGCGGGCAAGACAACCACCATTCGCATCCTCTCAACACTGCTGTCGCCCTCCTGGGGTGAGGCCTATGTCTGCGGCCACTCGATCTACACCCAGCCTCGGGAGATTCGCCGGGCAATCGGCTACATGCCCGACATCTTTGGCGTCTATGACGACATGCGGGTGATCGAATACCTCGAGTTCTTTGCCGCCGCTTACCGCATCGACGGCCCAGCCCGCCGGAAGGTGGCCGAGCGGTCACTCGATCTCGTTGACCTCGGGGTGAAGCGGGACGAACTGGTCACCAGCCTTTCCCGCGGCATGACGCAGCGGCTTGGCCTGGCCCGGGTGCTGTTACATGACCCGCAGGTGCTGCTGCTGGACGAACCGGCCAGCGGCCTTGACCCTCGGGCTCGCATTGAAATGCGTGGACTGCTGAAGCGGCTGCAGGATCTTGGCAAGACGATCCTCGTCTCCAGCCACATCCTGCCTGAACTCGCTGATATCTGTAACCGGGTCGGCATCATCGAATACGGCCAACTGCTAGCCTGCGGAGAGGTGAGCGACCTGCTGGCCCAAGTCCGCGGCCGGCCGGTGGTACGACTGGAGGTGGCTGAAGACCCCGAGGCGGCGGCCCGGTTGTTGGAAGACTGCGAGGGGGTTGCCGAGGTGACCGTCCGCGACGGGTTGGTGCGGGCGACCCTTGCCGAGGCGGGGGCCGACACCTCACTATTGCCTGCTCGGCTGATTGCCGGCGGCGTGCGTCTGCGGTCGATGCGGGAAGAGGAGATCAATCTCGAGACCGCCTTCCTTGAATTGACCAAGGGCTCACTCGGCCGCCAGCCAGATGGGGCGCGGCGGGGCTGGGGCAAGCTTGAAGACGACACGGCGAGCAACAGCGACCACCCGTGAAAATCCTGATGCCGCCGATCCTGTCGCGGCTGTCACCCGACCAGGGAGAACCTTCGATGATGCCAGGCCAGGCCGATCGTTCAGACAAAAGGCTGCCGTCGGCTGCCTGCCTGTGGAAAAAGCCATTGATGGCGGTGCTGCTCAGCGGCTGGCTTGCCGGCGGAATAGCGGTGGGCGATGAGGTCGAGACCCTTGCCCCGCCGCTGCCTCCTCCGCCGCCGCCAGCCGACCTCGGCTACGCGCTCGGCTATCGGATCGGCCGGCAACTGCGGGCTGACCTGGAAAGCATTGACCTCAAGGCCGACCCCACCGGCCTGATCACTGGGCTGAGGGAAGCACTCGACGGCCGTGAGCCGAGTCTGCCCGAGGAACGTTTCGGCCGCGGACTGGCCGGCTTTGATGCCAGAATTTCCGCCCGTGACGAGGCCTTTCGCCTTGAGTTTGCCGCCAAAGCCGAGCAGAACCAGAAACAGGGGCAGGCCTTTCTGGCAGCCCAACGCCGCCAGTCGGGAGTGCGGGAGTTACCCGGCGGGGTGTTGATTGAAGTGCGCAAACGGGGCAGGGGCCCCAGCCCGACACTGGCCGACGAGGTGCTGGTCCACTACACCGGACGACGGATTGATGGCGAAGTCTTTGATGCCACTGACCCGGCGGACGAACCGGCCCGCATCAGGCTGAAGGACGTAATCCCAGGCTGGCAGCAGGCGATCGTGCAGATGCCGACGGGCAGCCGCTGGCAGATTGTGCTCCCGGCCGCGCAGGCCTATGGCGAGGAAGGCGCTCCGCCGGTAATTGAGCCGAACGAAGTGCTTGTGTTTGAGATCGAACTGGTGGCAATCAGCCCAAGGCCGTGAGTGAATCGCCACCAGTGAAGGATTGAGTAAAGTGAGGATGATCTGATGCCGGGCTGCACAGCCATGGTCAGGGTGGTTGCGATTTCCCTGTTACTGGGCGGGCAGGCTGCGGCTGTCGAGCCGGCCTCAGCAGGCCCCGCCGCCCGCCGGGCCAGCCTCAACGACCGCTATGCCACTGCCCGCGAGCGGATGGTCCGTGAGGACCTCGCGGCCAGCGGCATCACCGACGTCCGCGTTCTGGAAAGTATGCGGCTGACGCCAAGGCACGAGTTTGTCCCCGTAGCTCAGCGGCCGCTGGCCTACTTCGATATGTCGCTACCGATCGGTCAGCGGCAGACGATCTCGGGACCATTTGTCGTCGCCTACATGACTGAGCAACTCGATCCGCGGCCAACCGACCGGGTATTGGAGATCGGCACCGGCAGCGGGTATCAAGCGGCCGTCCTTTCTCCGCTGGTTGGAATGGTCTATTCGATTGAAATCCATGAGTCACTTGGACGACGGGCCACAGCCACGCTCAGGCGACTCGGCTATGACAACGTGGTGACCCGCATCGGCGACGGCTTTGCTGGCTGGCCCGAGAAGGCGCCGTTCGACAAAGTGATCGTCACGTGCTCACCAGAGAACGTGCCCCAGCCGCTGGTCGACCAGCTCGCCGAGGGCGGGCTGATGATCATCCCGGTTGGGGAACGCTACGAGCAGACGCTGGTGCTCCTTCGTAAGCAGGGCGACGAACTGGTCCGCACCGAACTAGTCCCGAGCCTGTTCGTACCGATGACCGGCCGAGCGGAGGAGGCCCGCGAGGCCCAGCCCGACGGCAGCCGGCCAGGGCTGGCCAACCCGGGCTTCGAGGACTGCCTTCCCGACAGCGCGACACCAACCGCCTGGTATTACGGCCGTCAGGAATCGCTGGTCAAGGCGGACGATTCACCCGAAGGCAGCCAGCATCTGCTGCTGGAAAACCGCGAACCGGGCCGGCCCGCCCACATCTTTCAGGGCTTCCCTGTTGACGGCCGGCAAGTCGGCCAGCTCGTGATCAGCCTCGACCTGCGGCTGCGGGCACTCGGGCCGGGCCAGCTGCCCGCCGAGCGTCCCGGTGTGGCCGTTCGGTTCTTCGATCACGCCCGAAACCGGTCGGCGCGGGTGGCCATCGGCCCCTGGACCGGCTCAGCCGATTGGCAGCGGGTGACCGACACGGTGCCGGTTCCGGCTTGGGCGCGCGAGGGCATCATCCAGCTGGGACTCATGGGGGCAACGGGCCGCATGGAGGTTGACGGCGTCACCATCGAAGCAGCAAGACGGTAAATCTGGCCTAATTGATAAATATTCGCCAATTCCCCTAATCTTCTTGCTTTCGCCGAAACCAGGACTATCCTAAGCGGAAATTTCGTATTTTGCTCCGCCATCGTCACGGTCGGCCGACGGAGCACGCCCTGTTCAACCCGCTTCGTGGAGATTGCCCCCAGATGTTGGCTCACCGCTTTACCAAGTCGATCGGAATTCTCACTTTCTGTGGCCTGATCGCCTCAGCCTGCGATGCTCAGGCCGGCTGGCACAATCGGTACACCGCTGCCTACGGCTCGTCCGGTGGTAGTAGCTCATCCGGTGGCAGCAGCTCATCTGGCGGGAGCAGTTCATCCGGGGGAAGCAGCAGCTCGGGCGGCTACTATGCCTCTTCAGGCGGCAGCAGCTCGTCGGCAGGAAGTAGCAGCAGTTCAGGTGGCCATCGCATGACCCACTGGGAGCGGAAAGCTGCCCGGCGGGCCGCGCGTTCAAGCCA
>CAZKSP010000280.1:0-4002 GCA_964555385.1 uncultured Chitinophagaceae bacterium | reverse complement strand
TCGAAGGACGTCTCGGCAGGAGGTTCTGAGAACGGTTTATGAGGGTTGCCAACTGGAACACGAGCGTCCTTCTCGAGTCGGTCAGCGGAAGCAATGGCGAACACTGCAAAGTAGCTCCTGGATATAAGAGCGTTGCTGTCCGACGCCGTGACTCAAGCGATTCGGAAAAGAGGTCTGCATCGGGCGGGCGTAGGCGAGCAGGACTGAGCGGACGGCCACCGTCGTTCAGCCGGCAACAGGCTGATCAGGCGCCGTACTTGCCTAGCCGGCCGGCGTGAGCCATTGCCAGCAGCATCAGGTGCTTGGCCTGAAACTGGCCCAGGCCTCCTCCGAGGCAGTCCCGCTCGCCGAAGGCAGTGCGGCCGTCGGGCCGGCAGGCGTCTGCCACCAGCAGCGTTGGCACCGGGTGCCAGGAATGGCTCTTGAGCAGGCTCGGGGTCGAATGGTCACCCGTCACGATCAGCACGTCGGGCTTGAGGGCCTCGACCCGCGGGATGATCGCATCGAGTTCCTCGATCCGCTTTACTTTCTCGGCAAAGTTGCCATCCTCGCCGGTTGAGTCGGTGTATTTGTAATGCATGAAGAAGAAGTCGTAGTCGTTCCAGCAGGCGGCCAGTTGATCGACTTCCTCAGCCAGCGTCTGCGGTGTGCCGACCAAATTCATGCCGACCAGACTCGCCAGCCCTTTGTACATCGGATAAACCGCGATCGCGGCCGCCCGCAGGCCATAGAGTTCCTCGTAGGTCGGCAAGGCCGGCTTGGCGGCGAAGCCCCGGAGAGTGAGGCCGTTGGCCTTGGGTTCGTTCTTGAGCAGTTCGCGGGCTTGTCGGACAAACTCCTTGGCCACCTCGACAGTGCGGGCGGCAGCTGGATCGAGCGGCTCGGGATCGAGCGGAGCGACACCGACCGCCTGCGGATCGGTATCGGCCACTCGGCCATCGAGGCCCGGACCGCGGAAGACTACGACGAAGCGGTGCTCTTTTACCGGTTTGACGAAGACTTCGATGCCATCGATTGCCACCGCCTGAAGTTTCTCGACGACCTGAAAACTTTCCTCAGACGGAATCCGGCCGGCCCGGCGATCACTGATGAGGCCGCTTGCGTCCAGGGTGCAGAAGTTGCCCCGGGCGGCGACGTCGTGGGGGCCGAGTTCAAAGCCGATGCCGGTCGCCTCGAGGGCCCCACGGCCGATTTTGAATTCAAGCGGGTCGTAGCCGAACAGGCCCAGGTGGCCCGGCCCCGAGCCTGGGGTGATGCCGGGCAGCACCGGCAGGCTTGAGCCACTCGTGCCAATCGCTGCCAGCCGGTCGAGGTTGGGTGTGGCAGCGGTCTCCAGTTCAGTCTTGCCGCCCGGCTCGGTCGGCAGACCGCCCAGTCCGTCGGCCACCAGCATGACGATCTTGGTGTTGTTCTTTTCGGCGAGGTCGCGAATCAGGTCGTGCTCGGTCATGGTGGCGTCTCCAGGAAACGGGGCAGGGCGGGGCCGCGGCGGGCGGTGTCATCGGCACAGTTGTCGGCTTAGGCGGGGGCATCTGCAAGGGGGGCGGTGAAAGACGTCTCTCGCCACCGCAGCCGAAAGCTCAGGTGGAGCAGGTAGCCGACTGGGCCCGAGAGGAAGGTGAGTAGCAGGCTCAGGCTCCTTAGCGGCCAGGGAATACCGGCCGCGACCGCTTCGCGGGCGATCACCGTGCCAACCACCATGTCAAACACAAGGTAATGAGTCCAGGCGGCGGCGAAAACAAAATCGTCAGCAAAGGCCTGGCGGAGGCCAGCAATGGTCATGACGTCGCCCGGGGGTGGCCCGCCAGCGGCGAGCTTCCAGCCGATCACCGCCCCATAACAGACCGCCAGCCCAGCCGGCACCAGGCGGCGACAGAGGGTGCCGGTGACAAACCGGTTGCCGGGCAACACCAGCAGCGGCAGCCAAGCAAGCAGTGCGACTGTGTTGGTGATCTGAAAGAGTTGCTCGGCCATCGTCACCTCCGGTAAGGTTTTCGCTGGCGGGCCGCCAACCGCAGCACCGCCAAACGTCGATCTTACCACCGCCACCCGGGCGGTCCCGCCTCTAGCCCTCCAATGAGTACCACTTGATGAGCAACGTTCGCCCCACGCCTCCAGATGATCCGATTGCCTACGACGCCGCTGCAGTGCTGGCCACCGGCGGTATGAGTCAGGCCGATCTCGATGGCCTGACTGGGCCGCTGGAGCAGGCGCGGGCGGAAAGCCTGGCCGATCTCGACCGTTGGCGGAGCGGTGAGGCTGGTCCCGAGCCACTTGACCCAGCCTTCATCGACCTACCCGAGCGGTTGCTCGCCGACTACGGTACGAGCCGGCCCGAGAGCGAATTATTTGCAATCCTGCAAACTGCGAAGCGGCTGCGTGAGGCGGTCGACCGTGTAGTGGTGCTCGGCATCGGTGGCTCCTACATGGGTACCCGGGCTCTGTTCGAGTCTTGCTGCCATCCCTTTCATAACGAACTGTCTCGGGGCGAGCGGGGGGGGAGGCCCCGGCTGTCATTTGAGGGCTTCAATATCGACAACGACTCGGCCCAGGGGTTGCTTGATGTGCTGGCTCCAGCCGAGCGGGCCGATGCCGATGACCTGTTGGCCCAGTGGGCCCTGCTGGTGGTCAGCAAGAGTGGCGGCACACTTGAGACGGCTGTCGCCACCAGGCTGTTCCTGCGGGAACTGGCCGACGCGGTGGGTCACGACCCGGTCCGCCTAGCCGAGCGACTGGTGCCGATCACCGGCGCCAGTGGCAAGCTGGCGAGCTTGGCCCAGACCCTCGGCTGTCCCGATGTCTTTGGCATTCCCGACGGTGTCGGTGGCCGCTTCTCGGTGTTCACGGCGGTTGGCTTGCTGCCGGCATCGATCGTCGGCATTGATGTGGTGCGGCTGCTGGAAGGGGCCGCGGCAATGACGCGGCGATTCCGTGAGGCTCCTGCGGCTGAAAACCCGGTGCTGCAGTACGTGGCCGTCTCGCACCTGGCCGAAACCCAGATGGATGCCACAATTCGGGTACTCTCCAGTTGGAGCAACCGGCTTGAGTCGGTCGGCTTCTGGTACGACCAGCTGCTTTCAGAAAGCCTTGGCAAAGATGAGAAAGGGGCGACACCGCTGACAGCGGTCACCACTCGTGACCTTCACTCGCGCGGCCAGCAGCACCAGGACGGCCGCCGCGACAAGCTGATCACCAACCTCTGCGTCGGAGAACCTCGCCGCGACCCGCTGACGCTGCCGCCGTTGACTGGATCCGATGGCAACGAGGATCAGCTCGATGACCTGATTGGTACCACCTGGCCAGCGATGCTTGCTGCTGCGGCCGACGGCACCAATGAGGCCTATGCTTCAGTCAAGCGGCCGACGGCAACGATTCAGCTGCCGCGGATTGACGAGCACACCGTTGGCCAGCTGCTGCAGATGTTGATGCTGGCCACCGTGGTCGAGGGTCGGCTGGTTGGCACAAATCCCTATGGCCAACCGGGCGTCGAAGCCTACAAGAAACTGATGATGAAGCGGCTGAGGCCCGAGGGCTAACCAGCTCAAAGCCCTCGGGAGCTCTTGAGCAGATGCTTTTCTGGAAGCCAGCGGGCCTTGGCGTCGGTGGCTTGGAAAGGCCCCGCGAAACCTCCTCACAAAACTTCTCTTACGCGGAAGGAAACCAATGGCTGTCACCGTGACCTGGAGTGGGCATTCGACCTTTCTCATCGATACCGGCAGCGGCGTTCTGCTGGTCGATCCGTTTTTCGATGACTGCCCGACCGCGGCGTTCAAGGCGGCTGATGTCGCCTGCGATGCCATCCTGCTGACGCACGCCCACTTCGATCATCTGGCCGACTGTGTGCCGATTGCAAAGCGGACCAGAGCCCCGGTCTTCTGTGCCTTTGAGATCGCCCAGTGGCTCAGCGGCCAGGGGGTTGAGCAGGTGACCGGCATGAACCTCGGCGGGGCGACTGCCGTGCCGGGTGGTCGGGCGAAGATGGAATTAGCCCACCATTCATCC
>CAZKSP010000279.1:2598-4027 GCA_964555385.1 uncultured Chitinophagaceae bacterium | reverse complement strand
CCAGCGGCTGACTCCGCTGTACCTTCATGGAAACTCATGTTTCCTGTCAGACTTCTTATGGACAAGCGTAGATTGGATGGATCACTTCTCCAACCAAAATGGGCGAAAAGATTGATACTGGTCAGTGTTCTGCCCGGAACCACACGCATTCAGACGAGCGGCATCCCCTGCATTTCTGCTGTCCACGTCACGGCTGACAGCGAATGACAGTTGGCGGGGACAAGCGGCCGACCGTGTTGACCGCAATGACGCTATAGGTGCTGCCGGAGGCGGTCTCGGGGAGCGTAAAACTCATTGTTGCGAGCGGCTGGGTCGGGGTATCGCTGTAAAGCAAATTCTGAAACAGCGGCCGACCGTACCGATTTTGAGGTTGCTCCGGAACCTGGGCAATGCTCTTTCCATCCTGCTCAATTTTGAAAAAGGCAAGGCCGCTTTCTGGGTCGGCCTGGCATGACCATCGGAGTTGGTTCCCCTCGATCCGCAGTTCAGTCGGACTCGGTGGCGGCGTGTCATCAGGGATGGCGGTATCTCTGACATAGTGCGTCCAGGCCGTGGCGATCCGTTCGTTCGGGAGCCATGCGAGTTGCTCATTTTCAGTGGTGGCATCAGCAGCGGGCCAGGCTTTGTGCCCCGCAACTTCGGCCAGCCATGCCTTGTCCGTTGGCATCGGCTGCAGCGGTTCACCTGCGGTGGCTGGCAGTCTGGCGGTCAGGCAGGCGTCGAGCCAGGGGATGGCGAGATACCGCTGGTTGCCACATTCGTGGCTGGTGAGCGGGTCAACCGCTACGCCGAGCAGACCCCCTTTGCCACGCACTGCTGCGAAGAAAGCTTGGTTCGCTGGCCAGACGCTGGCGAACCGACCTTCCTTGACGGTGACGCCCTCCTTGGTGCCGGGGTTGCACATCATCGGAACACCGAGGGCGGCATCGACCAGCGTGTGCGGCTTGATCTGCGGTCGCTGGGGATTGGCTTCAAACAGCGGCACGCCCGAACGCAGCCACGTAGCAATTGTCCGCTCAGGGAAGAGGAGGGTCATCCCGCCAGCCCAGTGGCCACCACCACTGTGTCCCCAGAGGGCCCAGGGTGCCGTCGCCAATTCTGGATGCCCGGTTCCCTGAGCAAACTCGTTGAGGGCCCGCTGGAAAGTCTGGGCTGAGCCGTTCCGTGGATCACACCACATCTGACAATCAGCCTGCTGCGGCTGCTCGTAGGCCGCCGCGATCAGGGCGCAGTCATGCCGCCGCGCCAACGCCTGCCAATGCAGGTCGTACGCACCGGTCAGTCCGGAGGAGCACGAGCCCTCACCGCAGCCGTGCTGATGCACCACCAGCCCGCGAATCTGCCGAACCCCGGGGGGAATCCAGATGGTGTAGCTGACGGGAAAAATCAGTTCATCGGGCTGCGTGGCCGCCTCGTAGCGGATCCGGTG
>CAZKSP010000279.1:0-2588 GCA_964555385.1 uncultured Chitinophagaceae bacterium | reverse complement strand
GTGATAGGGCGGTTTCGCGTCTGGAAAAACATCGTAGGGGGGCTGCTGGGCCAGCAGTGGTGCGGCGACAAGCAGTCCGAGCGATACCAACCAATGCGTATGGAAACGGTTGACCATCATGATTGCCGCAGCCTTCACGCTGCGTCTCTGGTGAGAAAAAGGTCTGACGTCGGCTAGTTGTTGTCCGCTGGAGCAATTGGGATCTGCACCTCGGAAAACTTCATGAACCCTGGCACCATTGGGCTGTTGTAACCGAGGGTTCGAGGGCTTCCGGCTGCTTGCCACTCGGGGTGCTCAGCCAGCCAAGCCGTCAGTTTTTCGTAGCCGCGAAGAAAGGTCTTCTTGCCGTAGCTGCCCCGCAGCCCAATCGAGACAACCTTCACCTCTGGAATGTCCTCAACCAGCACGCTGGCATCTTCGGGGTCGGCCCCCGCCTCGCCCAGGGTTGGCTGGCGGTAGAGAAAGGCCATTGCATTGGGCTCGCCGGCTGGCCTGCCTCCAGCATCGGCCACCGCCGCCTTGCCGCCCCAGGACATCTCAACCGGTGCCGTCATCGCGATGTCGTTGCGCTTGATGTGGTTGAACAGCTTCCAGAACATGCCGTCGGTGCCACCATCTGAACGCACCCGAGCCAGCCGATGGGCTGGGTAGGTCTTGAGGACCACCTCATCGACCGGTCCAGCGGCTGGGTAGCCCTCTGGCAGGTTGGCCTCGGAGACCAGCCACGGCTTGTCGGTGTCGCTGGCAGTCGGTTCAGCGGCACTGGCCTCAGCAGCAGAGATGCCCAGTAGGGCCAGCAGTGTGCACCATCGTGATGACCAGCGTTTCATCGGTTCAACTCCTGTCCCTGAGGTTGTGGCTTGTTTTCCAGGGGCACAGATACGGGCCAACCGGGAAATTGCGTGGGCTTGCCATCGGCTCCTCGGCTGGTAAACCGCGGAAAGCATTCGAAGGTAATGGTTCGGCCGGGGAAATTGAAACGGGCCATCCCATAACCGTCAGCCCGCTGTCGCTCATCACTGGTGTCGGCTGGATTGGCGTAGGCGACCATCGTGATCTTGTTGCCGAGCCCATCTTCAAAGTCACCGGTCCAAGGCAGTGGGCTACCGGGCACCGGATTGGGACCGGGCTGCTCATCCTCGGGATGCCACCAGCGGCCGTAGATCGTGTTGACCAATGCTGGTGATGTGAACGACCAGGGTCCATCGCGATAGTCGTCGATGCCATGCTGCACGACGACTGCGAGATGCTGATCGCCGCAGAGGTGGACCGCCCCGGCCCGTTTCAAGATTCGAAGCGCTGCATTCCGCCCTGACTGCGGCCAGCCATTGCAGTCGAGATCGGCCAGCAGCCGGTTGTCGCGATTGCCGTGCAAGTGAACGGCACCGCAGAACGCCGTCTGCGAGAGGGCACACTTGGCCCGCACCCCCTGCCAATCATCAGCCCACGTGTGAAGCCAGTTGAGCTGACGTTCGCCGAGCAGTTTCAGCCCCGGCAGGTCGATTGCTGCGCGATCATAGTCAGGATCGACGATGTGGTCGGGCCGGGGGCCCATTTGCGGAATCGTGCCGTCTGGGCCGGTCTTGAACTTCCGATCCTCGAGGATTGCAAAGTCGATACCACCCACAACAAGCCGCGTGAAATAGACGCCGATGCCACCCTTGATCGGTGCTGGATCGACCGGGTCAGGTAGGTGGGCGGTCTGCTGCCGCTGGACCATATTGACGTAGCTGGCTGGATAGAAATAGCCGCCACTGGCCCCGGCGGAGTTGGTGGCCCGGCCACCTCCGTTGCCCCAGAGGTTGGCCTGACCGACGTCATGGTCATCGGGAATGGTGACGGTTGGACGGTCGCGGATGATGTCACGAAACTGCAGGCCGAACTCGATCCAGCCACCAGTGTGCTCGGTGTGCCGGTAGGTCTGGTCACCGGCGAAGAAAAGCAGGTCAGGGTCGGCCGCCCGTAGGCCATCGATCAGTTCCTGCCGTTGGCCTGGTGTTCGCGATGAGTTGCAGGACATGACCCCGACCGCAATTTCAGGTTTCGCTGCCGGATCAGGACGAATGCTGCCGGGAAACGCTGCCCGCTCTCCATGCAGTACCCGATACGGAACGGTCTGGGTGGCATCCCAGCCTTCAACTCGGAAGCTGGCGTCCCAGCCGGGGTAGTGCACCACCGCGCGGGCAACTTCCCGCCAGCCATCACCGTGGTCGACTTCCAGTCGCACCGTATTGGGTTCACCCGGCTTGAGCGGAAAGAGCTGTGTGGAAAGTTTAAGTGTTGAATGCTTGGGATCACCCGGTGGGACAGTGAGCGTGTAGAGGGCAAAAGCGATCGTCTCATCACGGGGCACGTCAAGTAAAAAGGGGACGGCTGGACCTCGGCGTTTTTTCTGCTGCTGCTGCTGGTTCCGTTGACGCGCTGCCTGCGCAGCAGCCGGTGAGGCAGACGCCTTCATCCACCACTGGCCGGTGGCCCAGCTATCGAGCCCAGGAAAGTCAGGGCCGAAGGGCTGCGGATCGAGCACATCTGGCACGACAGCCTCGGCAGCCGGGCTGGCAGCACTGCCGGCCAGTACCAGCATGAGG
>CAZKSP010000278.1:0-4037 GCA_964555385.1 uncultured Chitinophagaceae bacterium | reverse complement strand
TCACGATGCCAGCAGTGTCTCAGCTACCCGGCGGCCGGCGGCCAGGGCTCCGTTGATCGAACTGGTGGTGAGATGGTCGCCACAGAGAAAGAGGCCCGGGCCGAGTTGGCCCGAGACTGGCCGGGTCCGGCGGACGGCAGGAGTTTCCACTGGCAAGGCGCGGGGAACCGCCACGGTCGCCAACTGCCGCCAGCCGTTGACCTCAGCTCCAAGCCAGCCCGCGGCCTGCTGCTGAATGGCTGCCGGCAAGTCGGCCGCAGCACCGGGCCAATCACCGCGGACCGAGGCATAGATAAGCGACTGGCCTGCTGGGGCATAGCCGGCCGCCACGGCCGACGGCACCGTCAGGTTGTCGATCGGGCCGGCCGCTGCTGGTTCGGCGGAGACGATCAGCGTGCGGCCACAGGCCGGCTGCCCATCAGCGGCAAAGGCAACCAGCGTCGTTGCCTTGAAGGCCGGTGGCTGCCACGACCCGCCAGCCTCGGCCGGCAGCAGATTGGCCGCCGTTACTGCATCAGTCGCGACAACGATCATTCGGGCAGCCATACGCCGACCATCAGCCAGAAACAATTCGCCGCCACCGGCAGGATCGGGCTCAATTCGCTCGACCGGTGTGCTGAGTTCAAGGCTGCCAGCGGGCAAGCCACTCGCCAACTGCCGCGGAATCGCCGCCATGCCACCAGCTGGCAGGCATGCTCGGCCGAGTGAGAACATTGCAAAGGTGAACCCAAACACCGTTTCAGCAGTGGCCAGTTCCCGCTCCAAAAAAACACCGCCGAAGAACGGCTCGAAAAACAGCTGGATAAAGTCAGCCGAAAAGCCACGGGACTCAAGGGCCGACCGGGTGCTCCGTTCGTCCCCAGGGGCGACCACGGTTGGGTCGACCCGCCCCTGTCGCACACTGCGGATCATCTCGCTTCGCAGCCGAGCGGTCCGAAGACCGTCGGCGACGCCAACCGTACCGCTTAGTACCGAGCGAATCGCAGCCAGCGGCCGCCGCCAAGGATCGCTCACCGGCAGCAGCCGGCCGCCACTGGCAACCAATGCCCCCGGCTCAAAGCAGCCAAGTTGCAACGCGCGGTGATCGAGAAACCTTCGCCCCTCCGGGTAGGCATCAAGATAGACCTGGAAGCCCCGGTCCACCTGAAACCCGTCAACCAGATCAGTGGCGACACGGCCGCCGGGCTGGCTGGCCGCCTCGAGCATCTGTACCCGCCGGCCAGCAGTGGCCAATGTTCGGCCGCAGGCCAGACCAGCCAGACCCGCCCCAACAATGATGCATTCAGCCGTTTGCACGCCACCTCCTAGCCCAGCCATGGAGGGCCATTTGCGTTGCCTTCATCTGATCAGCCTGCTCAGAGCGGCCGAACGATCGACTGGCTCCGCCAGTAATCGAAGAGCGTCTCGATTGAATTAACGCCGCCGCCCATGCCACTTTTGTGAATGCCGCCATAGGGCACGCCATTGGCAAAGACGTTGTGGGCGTTGATCCAACTGTTGCCCGCCACCATCGACTCGGCCACACGGGCCGCCCGGCCCAGGTCGGTGGTCCAGACGCTGTTGGCCAGTCCGTAGTCGGTGTTGTTAACCATGGCCACCGCCTCGTCCTCCTTGTCGAAGGTGGCCATGAAGGCAACCGGGCCAAAGATCTCTTCACGGGCGGCCACGTTCTCAAGCGACCCAGCCAGCAGGCAGGGCTTTACGAAATAGCCGTCGCGACCTGCCACCTCGGCCGCCCCACCCGGCACCACCGCATCGGCCCCCTCAGCAAGTCCCTTCTCGACATAGCCGAGCACCCGCTCCCGCTGCTTGGCGTTGACGACCGGGCCCATCGTGGTGCCGCCGTCAAGCTGATACCCAACCTGCACCTGCTCAAGCTCACGCTTGCAGGCATCGATGAAGGGATCGTAGACCGAACGGTGGATAATCCAGCGGGTCGCGTCACAGCAGACCTGCCCCGTGTGGAAGGTGATTGCCCCAACCAGCTTCTTGGCGGTAGCTTCAACATCAACATCTTCAAAAACAACCGCAGCCCCCTTGCCACCCAGCTCAAGCTTGACCGGCACCAGGTTTCGCCCGCAGGACTCGGCCACCAGACGTCCCACCTCGGGTGAACCGGTGAACGACATCCGCTTGATGCCGGCACTGGCTGAGAGCGCAGCACCAGCCACACTCCCCAGCCCTGGTGTCACATTGACCACGCCGTCGGGCATGCCGCTTTCGCGGGCCAGCCGAGCAACATAGATCGCCGACAGCGGCGTATCCTCGGCCGGCTTCACCACCACCGTATTCCCGGCGGCCAGGGCGGGAGCAGTCCCCCAGCCCATTAGCAGCATCGGGAAGTTCCAGGGAAAGATGAAGCCACACGCCCCCCAGGGGTTGCGGAGCGTCCAGGCCTCGTGACCAGCCACTGCCAACTGGCTGCGCCGCTGAACATGCTGGGCCATGTCGGCAAAGTAACGGAGTGAACCGATGAAGGTCTGGATGTCACCGAGAGCATGGGCCGGCAGCTTGCCAGCGTCAATCGCCTCGATCTGGGCGACAATCTCCTTACGGTTCTCGACCAGGTCGGCAAATCGATGCAGCCGCACCGCCCGATCGTTGGGAGCAAGAGTCGCCCAGCCGGACTTTCGGAAGGCCTCATTGGCAGCTTCGACAGCCTTGTCGACATCGGCGGCCGAGTAGGCATGCAATTCGGCCAGCACCTCACCGCTGCCTGGGTCCCGGGTCTGGAAGGTTTCGCCACTGGTGCCCGCCCAGTCCTCTCCACCAACGACGCCGGGAATCACCCCGCTAGACAGATATGATTCGACTTCGGGCAGCAGGGAGGTGGAAGCAGTGGCCATTGGCTGATCTCCAGAATGTTGGGAGCAAATGGGGTTTCAGTCTCCGGCAGGCTGGCCGCACACCCCGCGTACCATCGCCCATCCGGCGCAGTCAAGCATACCCGCGCGACAGGCAATCTGTCGTGCCAAGGCATCGGCCTGCGAGCACGTGACGCTACGCCAGCAGTCGCTCCAGCCAGCGGGCGACCGCCAGGCCGCTGGAGGCCGCCGCCTCGACCCGGCCGCCACCGAAGGCATCACCGCAGCAAACGACCGGCGGGCTGTGGCTTAGCGCGACCATGGGCTGCTTGAGCGGCTCAAGCGGAAAGGCGAATTTCCACCGCTGGAGCGAGTGATCGATCACACTCGTTGTCGGATCACCGTCAATCCAGGCTGCCGCCGCCTCGGTCAGCAGCCGGGCCACCTCGGCCGGGTCGCTGTCAAAATGCTCACGGCTGAAGTCACCTCGGGCCTGAATCGTCAGGCTCGGCACCGCTGAAATACCCTTCCGCTGGTTGTCGGCGATCCAGGCTACCGGGCCCGCCTCCACCTCAAGGCCACCCGGCGGAGGCAGCAGGCTGGGCCGGTCGAGAACCAGCATCAGGCTGAAGCAGGGGTCGTAGGCAACACCGGCAAGCTGTTCCCAGCCGGTTGCATCGGCCTGCGGTGGCATGAACCTGCCAGCAGTGAATAGGTCGATTGCCTGAGGCACCGGTGCGGTGACGATCACAGCAGCAGCCGTGAGGACATCGCCGTCATCGAACCGGCAACTGAGCCGCTCGCCTTCAATTGCAACAGCCGCCACCCGCGTCTGCGTCCGGACCGGCACCGACAGCTCGGCAGCCAAACGCTTGGGCAGATCAGTCATGCCCTTCACTCCCCGCCAGCGGGCATGGCCTGCCTTGTCTAGCGGATCAACAGCTGGCCCCGCCGCCGTTTTCGCAGCCGGAAACAGATCGCACCAGGAGGTGACCGCCCCGGCGGCTTCAGCCTCCGCCACAATGCTGCCAAAGGCCCGCCCCTTTACCGCAAAGTGCTGGGCACCGTGGTCGCAGACCGCTTCACCAATTCGGCGGGTCGCCATGCGCCCCCCGACACCGCGAGACTTTTCCAGCACGACGACGCGTCTGCCAGAGGCTGAGATCGCCTTCGCTGCTGCAAGGCCGGCAATGCCGGCCCCAATCACCGCGACGTCACAGTCAGTTGAAGTCG
>CAZKSP010000277.1:0-4046 GCA_964555385.1 uncultured Chitinophagaceae bacterium | reverse complement strand
CCGCCTTTTCGGTCAAACCATACGACCAACAGTTTCTCGAAGCGGCAACTGCCGCCGCCAACCTGCCCGAGCCAATCGAGTGGCGGTGGTTCTCCGAGCCGCTGCGGGCCGAGACTGCTCGGCTGGCGGAAGGGGCGACCGCCGTCTGCTGCTTTGTCAACGACACACTCGATGCCGCCTGCATCGAAACGCTAGCGGCTGTCGGCGTGAAGCTGATCTGCCTACGGTGTGCTGGGTTTAATCAGGTCGACGTGCAGGCGACCGAGGCCCATGGCATTCCGGTAGTCCGGGTGCCCGAGTATTCACCCCACGCTGTGGCAGAGCACACCGTCGGCCTTGTGCTGATGCTCAACCGCAGGCTGCACAAGGCCTATAACCGGGTTCGCGAGGGCAACTTCGCCCTCGACGGCCTGCTCGGCTTCGACCTGCATGGCCGCACCGCCGGAGTGATTGGCACCGGCAAGATCGGTCGCTGCGTCGCTGAGATTCTGCTCGGCTTCGGCTGCCAGGTGCTCGCCCATGATCTGCACGCCGACAACGAACTCGTCGGCCGGGGTGTTGTCTATCTGCCGCTCGATGAACTCCTGCAGCAGAGCCGCATCGTCAGCCTCCACTGCCCGTTGTTGCCGGCCACCTACCATCTGATCAACGCCGAGCGAATCAACCTGATGCAGCCAGGGGCGATGCTGATCAACACCAGCCGGGGCGGGCTGGTCGACACCGGCGCGGTGATTGAGGGGCTCAAGCAGGGCCAGATCGGCAGCCTTGGCCTCGACGTCTACGAGGAAGAGGCCGACCTCTTTTTCGACGACAAGAGCGGCACGGTGATTCAGGACGATCTCTTCATGCGGCTGCTCACCTTCCCGAACGTCGTCGTCACTGCCCACCAGGCCTTCTTCACCCGCGAGGCCCTCGAGGCGATCGCTGACCACACGGTGCACAACCTGCGACGCTTTGCCTGCGGTGAGCCTCTCGAAGCCGTCGTGGCAATAGGTTAGAACACAGTTGTCGCATCAACCACGCTGGACAGTCGGTCAAGGGTCATAAAGGGAAAGAGATCATGCAGCAGTCATTATGTTCGCTCGTAAGTCGCCGTCGTCAGCCGGTTGAGAAAAGGAGTTCGAGGTGGTTGATCGTCGCAGCAGTCCTCGCCGTATTTTTCGTGGTTGCTGCCAAGCCAACCACAGCGACGGCGGCTCCGCCCAACATCGTGCTGATCTTCACCGATGACATGGGCTGGGGCGATCTACCCGGCTTTACACCGGACTCACCGATCAAGACGCCCAATATCGACCGGTTGATCAAGGAAGGCACGCGATTCACTGACTTCTATGTGGTCCAGGCCGTCTGCACCGCCTCCCGGGCAGCCCTGATGACCGGCTGCTATGCAAATCGGGTCGGCCTCGAGGGAGCACTGAATCACACGAGCCCAACGGGCATCAGCCCTGACGAGGAACTGCTGCCGGAACTGCTCAGTCAGCAGGGATACGCAACGGCGATGTTCGGCAAGTGGCACCTCGGGCTGCCCCCGTTCTTCGCCCCATCCAAGAACGGCTTCGATGAGTGGCTGGGTATTCCCTATTCCAACGACAACACCAAGTACCATCCGGTGCTTTCCGACTCGATGCCCCCCCTGCCCTTGTTTGACGGCGATGAGGTAGTCGAGACCGACCCTGATCAAAAGCTGTTCACCCGTCGGTTTACCGAGCGAGCGGTGCAGTTCATTGAAAAAAACCAGAAGCAGCCTTTCTTTCTTTACGTTCCCCACGTGATGCCACACGTGCCGATCTTTGCCTCTGATCGATTTCGGGGACGGTCAGCCAAGGGTCTCTACGGTGATGTCATCGAAGAAATTGATTGGTCCGTCGGGGAGATTGTCAAAACCGTTGATCGGCTAGGGCTGGCAGAGAACACGCTGGTGATCTTCACCAACGACAACGGACCCTTCCTCAGCTATGGAAGTCATGCCGGCAGTTCTGGTGAGCTTCGGGGTGGCAAGCTGACGACGTTCGAGGGTGGCGTTCGGGTACCGATGGTCGCCCGCTGGCCCGGGAAAGTCCCGGCTGGCCGGGACTGTGACACGCCGCTGATGTCGATCGACCTGCTACCCACTTTCTGTAACCTCGCAGATGCCAAGCTGCCTGCAAAAAAAATCGACGGCTTGGATGTCGGCCCAGTCTTGCTGGGTGAGGCAGACGCCAAGGCCAATCGCGACGGACTCGTCTTTTATGCCGGCAGCGAACTACAAGCAGTCCGCTCTGGCCGCTGGAAGCTGCACTTCCCGCATCGCTATCTGGTGGTCAACGGTGAAACCCGCACCGATGGCAAGCCCGCTGGATACGGACGGCTGGCTCCGCAATCGATCACCAACAGCGGCATCAGTGGCATTGCGAGCCGACACGGCTATGTCGTGCGGGAACTACCGCTCTCACTGTTTGATCTGGAAACCGACCGCAGTGAAACCACAGACGTGGCAGCCGAGCATCCGGACGTGGTCGAACGGCTGACGGCGATCGCCGACCGTTACCGAAAAGCCCTCGGCGACAGTCTCAACGACATGAGCGGCACCGAAAACCGTCCGGTTGGCCGCAATGACAACTCCTGAATCATTCACCCAGCGACAAAACCACATTCATGCGGCACCAAAATCCCGTCACCAATCCTGACTTTCTGCTGACGACCGATGCTGCCCGGCAGCTCTATGCAGCGGCGGCGGAGCAGCCGATCTATGACTATCACTGCCACCTTTCCCCGCAAGAAATTGCTGAGAACAAGTGCTGGGAGAACCTCACGGATGTCTGGCTTGGCGGCGATCACTACAAGTGGCGGGCCCTGCGGGCAGCCGGCGTGCCAGAAAGCCACATCACCGGTGACGCCTCGCCACGCGAAAAGTTCCAGGCCTATGCCGCCACTATGCCCAGGCTGCTGCGAAACCCGCTGTGGCACTGGACGCACCTCGAACTCTCCCGAGTCTTCGGCATCGATAAGGTGCTCTGTGAGCAAACCGCCGAAGAGATCTGGCAGGTGGCCAACGAGCGATTACATGAGATCTCCGCCCATGCCCTGCTAGCCCAGTTTCGGGTAGCGGTGATCGGCACCACTGATGACCCTTGCGATGACCTCGCCCAGCATCAGGAGATTGCCGCAGGTGACCTGCCCACGCAGGTCTATCCTGCCTTCCGGCCCGACAAGGCGTTGGCGGTCGATCAGCCGGAAGTATTTCGCCTTTGGGTCGAGCGGCTGGCCACAGCCTCCGGCAGCTCTTGCGATACCTTTGACAGCTTTCTCGCCGCCATCGCCAACCGGCATGAGTTTTTTCATGCCGTCGGCAGCCGGCTGTCTGACCATGGGCTCAACCAATGCTTTGGCCGAGGTGGCACGAAAGAAGAGGCCGCCGCCGTCTATGACGCAGCCCGTCGCGGCGAACCGATTGAGCCGGCCGCCCTTGAGGCCTACCGCGGCTACCTGATGGTCTTCTTCGGTGAACTCGATGCCGAGCGGGGCTGGGTGAAGCAGCTGCATGTCGGTGCCCTGCGGAACACCAATAGCCGTGGCTTTGCCGCCCTTGGCCCGGACGCCGGCTATGACTCGATCGGCGACTTTCCCCAGGTGCGGCCGCTGGTGGCTTATCTCGATGAGCTCGACAGCCGTGGAAAGCTGCCCAAGATGGTGCTCTACAACCTCAACCCGGCCGACAACTATGGTGTCGCGGCAACCTGCGGCAACTTCCAGGGGGACGGCATCCGCGGCAAGATTCAGTTTGGCAGCGGTTGGTGGTTCCTTGACCAGCTCGACGGCATGCGGATGCAGATTGACACGCTCTCCCAGATTGGTCTGCTTTCCACCTTCGTTGGCATGCTGACCGACTCGCGTAGTTTTCTGTCGTACCCACGGCATGAATACTTCCGCCGGCTGCTCTGCCAGATGCTGGGCAGCGACGTCGAGCAGGGCCTGCTGCCCGACGACATGCCGCTGCTGGAAAACCTGGTGCGCGACATCTGCTTTGGCAACGCCGTCGAGTTCTTTGGCATGCCCCCGGGGGATGT
>CAZKSP010000276.1:0-4055 GCA_964555385.1 uncultured Chitinophagaceae bacterium | reverse complement strand
TCTGAGCATCTGCTAACGAGGCGCCTTCCTGGGGCAACGCCCGCTCGATGAACTCGGGGTCCATCTGCCGCGCTCCCATCGGTGTCGTGTTCTGGAAGAAGGCGAGCAGGCTGTAGTAGTCCCGCTGCGGCAGCGGGTCGATCTTGTGGTCGTGGCAGCGGGCACAGTTGATGGTCAGGCCGAGAAATGCCTGGCCGGTGGTGGCCACAATGTCATCAAGCTGGTCGTAGCGGTGCTGCAGCCGGTCGGCCGGCTCGTCATCCCAAAGACCCAGCCGGTAATAGCCGGTCGCAATCAGGCTGTCGACGGTCGGCTCGGGCAGTTCATCACCGGCAAGCTGCTCAATCACGAATTGGTCATAGGGCTTGTCGTCGTTGAAGGCCCGGATCACATAGTCGCGATACCGCCAGGCGTGTGGCTTGTTGCCGTCTCGTTCAAAACTGTTGGTGTCGGCATAGCGAACCAGATCGAGCCAGTGCCGGGCCCACTGCTCGCCATAGTGAGGCGAGGCAAGCAGCCGGTCGACTACCCGTTCCCAAGCAGCGGGCGAGGAGTCTGCGAGAAATTCTGCCAAGTCCTGCTCCGACGGAGGTAAGCCCGTCAAGTCATAAGTCACCCGCCGCAAGAGTGTGCGGCGGTCGGCCTCAGGTGGAAGCGGGAGGCCACGGTCGGCGAGCCCCTGCTGAATGAAAGCATCAATCGGTGTGGCGTTCGTAACACCCTTCGGGACCTCGGGTCGACTGAGTGGCCGAAAGGCCCAGTGTTCATCCCAGACAGCACCAGCCTCGATCCACCGCTGGATCGCCGCCACCTCGTCCGTCGAAAGCCGCTCACCCTCCGGTGGCATTTGCAAATCAGGGTCGGTCGAGCCGATTCGGGCAAGGATTTCACTGGCCGCCAAATCACCCGGAACGATTGCCCGCCGCCCGCTGTCGAGTTTTCGAGTGGCAGCCGCAGGGTCGTCGAACCGCAGACCCGCCTCCTGGGTGTCAGGCCCGTGGCAGGCAAAGCATCGCTTGGCAAGTAACGGCTGAATGTCGCGGGAGAAATCGTTAGGCGCGGCCACAACGGCAACTGCTGGAAGCCCAGCAGCGAATGCCGTCAGACCACCGAAGAACAACGCCGAAAAGCTGTGCATCACAGCACCTCCTGAGTTCACCACTTCGATTCTAAACGACCCTTACAAAAAAGCCACTCCGCTCCTACAATCGCGTTTATGGCGAAAATCCCAGAGGCCACAGAACGGCCCGAACGAATCGAATCGGGTCTGCTCCGGCGGATCAACGAGCGGCGGCTCTTTGAGACGCTCCAGCAGCACGGGCCGGCCTCGCGGGCTTCGCTGACCAGACTTTCTGGGCTGACTGCCCCGACGGTTTCTAAAGCGATCGAATCGCTGCTGTCTCGGGGCTTCGTCGAAGAAACCGATCCGATCGAACAAACGATTGGGCGACCCGGCAAACTGATCCGGTTGGCCACCGAGTCGGCGGTTGTCCTCGGCGTCGTGATTGATGTCGGGAATTGCTCGGTAACAGTGACCGGTCTCGATGGCAGGGTGGCCGAACCGCATACCAGCCGATTTGCGACACCGACAGACTATCTTGCCCTACTCGATGCAATCGAGGCGTCTGGGCGGGCGTTAGTGGGAGAATCGCCTGATCGCCTCCAAGGCGTTGGCATCAGCGTGCCGGGACTGGTCAATGACCGACTTGGGGAAATCGTCTTCTCACCAAATCTCCATCTGCTCGATAAACGCAACCCCGCCCGGGACCTGGCCGACCGACTGGGTTGCGAGTGTCTGCTGCTGCAGGAGAGTTACGCCCTCTGCCTGGGTGAACGACTGCACGGGGCCGCCCGGGGGCTGGACGACTTCGCCCTGCTCGATGTTGAAGCGGGCCTCGGCCTTGGGGTGATGAGCGGTGGTCGACTCCTGGCTGGCCACAGTGGTCTGGCCGGCGAGCTTGGCCACATCACCGTCGCCCCCGACGGGCTACGGTGCGGCTGCGGCAACCGTGGCTGCCTCGAGACGCTGGCGACCGACGCCGCCCTAGCCCGAATGCTTGCTGAGGCAGTGGGCAAGCCTGTTGATCTTGCGGCAGCTGCCGCGCTGCTGACAGAACGGCCAGCCGACTTTCAGCATGAAATTCGTACCGTCACCGAACACCTGGCCATTGCCATCGCCGCAGTCATCAACATCTTCAACCCCACCGCCCTGTTCGTGCATGGCCGCCTGCTGGCTGGCCATCCGGAACGGTTTGAGCGGGTGCTCGACCGGGTGAAACAGCGAACGCTCACAGCCTCGCTGGCCGACTGTGCAATCCACGCAACACGATCGAGCAAACGCCAGGGGGTGGTAGCCGGTATCATCCATCACCTCACGAATGCCTGGGCGCCGTCGCTCGGCTAAGCCCTTCTCCCCTCTCTATTTGAGTCCCGATGCCAACGCCACCATTTTCACTCACCAATCAAGTTGCCCTGGTCACCGGCTCCTCAACAGGTCTCGGCAAGGCAACCGCTGCCTGCCTCGGCAGGGCCGGTGCCAAAGTTGCCCTCAACTATGCCAACAACCAGGCTCGGGCCGATGCGGCGTTGGCCGAACTGCATGAGGCCGGAATCACAGCTGAATTGTTCCGAGCCGATGTGACCGATGAAGCCGAGGTCGACCAAATGGTGACCGCGATCGAGGCCTCGCTTGGCCCGGTCGATATCGTTGTGCTCAACGCCACGCCAGCTCAGCCCCAGAAGCCGATCGAGGAGTACGACTGGGCCTTCTACCAGCAGATGCTCGACTTCTTCATCAAAAGCCCCTACCTGTTGGCGCGGCGGCTGTTGCCAGGCATGAAGGCCCGTCGCCACGGCAGGCTCATCAACATCACCAGCGAGGTCTTTCTGTTGGGTGTCACTCCCTTTTCGGCCTACGTCGCCGCCAAGGGGGGCCAGACCGGCTGGTCGCGAAGCATGGCCCATGAACTCGCTCCGAACGGCATCACCGTCAACATGATCGCCCCGGGTTGGGTTCCGGTCGAGCGGCACGAGAACGACCCCCAGGAAGACAAGGACGCCTACCTGGCGAGCATTCCGATGGGCCGCTGGGGCACGCCTGAGGACGTCGGCTGGGCGGCGGCCTACCTCGCTAGCAACGAGGCCGCCTTCGTGACGGGCCAGACGATCGCAGTCAACGGCGGGAAGACCGTCTGGTAGGCCGCGTTGAATCTTGATTCAAAACTGGCCAAGTGTCGCTTGGATGCGGTCGTTCACCTGCTTTAATGCCACCCGAAGGCGATCGGCAACCGGAAGTTGCTGCTCATCTTCGACAAGCATGCTTCTCGAGCTAGCTATTGATTTTGGAGGATCGCGATAGGCAGCCACGATTGGTCGCGTCAGCCCGCATTGGCCGCAGATTGCTGAAGTCTCGCAAGTGCACCAACAAATTGACACCTGCGTTTTACCGGGAGCGGTCGTCGCAGGGATTGCATGAGCAGTAACAGGCGCCGGCCCATAGAGATCATCCCGCCAGTCGAATGACTCATGCTGTTGCTTTTCCACGGCGGTCTGCTGATTCGTGAAGGCAGGCTGCTGAGGCTGGGGAACGGTAGCCACCTCAACTTCAGCCGGGTTACGAGGGGCAGTCGGCTGCCGCTTTGGCCGCCAGCCATCGGCTGACACCTGCGGCTCAGCAGCAAAAGATGCGTGCCCCAGTAACAGCAATGTGGCGAACAGACCGGCATGAATAGTTGTGGTAGATCGCTGATCGTTCCGCTTACGCATGGCACTCCCCAAAGCTCAATGCGGCTGCCGCAGCCATCGTCCAGTTGCGACCGACGCCCCCCGGGCATCTGATCCGGATGATCGGCAAAAGCCTGAGAACCGGACCGGCATTTGCAGAGCTTCACGAAGGCCTTTCCTATTCCCCCTGATTTATCAACGATCATTCAATGCGGTAACCGCTACCAATGCATCAGCCGGGCCCGCAGGACGCGGGCCTGCAGGCAGGGCGAACCTTGGCTTCGCCTCTGCCTGCCCAAGCATGAGCGGGCCAGGGATGGCCGCTCATGCGT
>CAZKSP010000275.1:0-4056 GCA_964555385.1 uncultured Chitinophagaceae bacterium | reverse complement strand
ATTGCTTCACTGGCAACTAAGCCATCGGTCTGTTCACCATCGGTGCCATCGGCAGTGAGCCAGCTGAGGGCCGCACTGATCTTGCGATGGGGTTCGGCATTGATAATCAATGACTCTTCGGCGACATCCCGCCCCTTTGGATTGATGACCTCATCCCAAGACGGCGGATCGTCGAGACCGTTTGTGCCAATGCCAGCCGGCACGTTGTAGTGATAGAGTTTGCCAACCCGGGCGGTGTACCAGCCGCTTTGCCGAAAGAGCTGTGGAAGTGTCACGACGTCAGGCCGTTCAGCCCGAAAGTGACGGTCGAGATCATAGACCCGGATCTGATCGGGCCGCAGCCCGGTGAGCAGTGAGGCCCGGCTCGGATTACACAGCGGCAGTTGGCAGTAGGCACGCCGGAAAAGAACACCGCGATTAGCGAGGGCATCGATGAATGGCGTACGGGCAACGGAATCGCCGTAGCAACCCAGCGTACTCGTGAGGTCGTCAATGGCGACGAACAGCACATTGAATGGCCGTTCGGGCTGATCGGCCTTGGAATTGGTGACGAGGCCGCCAGCCCAAGCCAAGAGGAAGACCATCAATTGCCATGGTGGCTTTGGCGTAGATCGATTCATCCGGTGCTACTCCCCGGGCTATTCAGGGATAGAGGCATTCTTTTTTGACCGGGTTGGCCCAGGGTTCACCGTCAATAAATTTTTTGTAGCCGCGATTGCCAGATATCGATGGCAACATCAAGAAGATTGTCTGCCTGTACATATTCACCCGTCCAGAGCACGCTCCACCAACGCTTTGGATCATCGGTGATGATGAACGAGTGTGGGATGTCGTTGAGCCCGTCACGGAAGATGTACCCCGGATGATCCAACGAATGCGCCGCAGAGTTTTCCGAGTAATCGGCCAGCACTTCCGGAGGAAGCGCTTCTCGGACGTTATCAACAAGTTCGGCCTTGGCAGACCAGCTTGGAAAACTAAGTTTGGCGTATTCAGCCATGGGTGCTGCAACCACGAGACATGCAAAACTATTTCGTAGCCTTTTTAGGGCAGTGAAGCAAGCAGCTGCGAGAATCAAGCTTGGCTCAAGAGTGTGTCCAGGAATCTGCTGGGGCCTGAGGAGTTAACGGGTGCCTCCATTGGCCTTTGTGACTGCGGATTACCTGCTGATCAAGCCGCAGACGATATTCAGTATCTGCTACAGCTGAAATTGTTGCACCAGCTCGCGGAGCCCCTGCGCCTGAGCGCCGAGTTCCTCGGAACTGGCAGCCAATTCCTCAGCTGCAGCAGCATTGCTCTCAATTGTGTCAGTGACTGTCCGTAACGACTTTTTAACCTGTGCCGCATTGACTGCTTGAGACTCACTAGATGTGGCAATGGCGGTGATCTCCTTCGCGGTGGCTTCAGCCGCTGAAACGATTGACTCAAGCGAGCCGCCAACGAGTTCTGAAAGTGAGGCCCCCTTTTGAATTCGCGCTCCCGAGTCGTTGATGAGCTGAGTAATACTCGCCGTCGCCTCACTGGTACGGTTGGCAAGCTTTCGCACCTCTTCAGCGACCACCGCAAATCCCATGCCGTGCTCTCCGGCGCGGGCGGCCTCAATGGCTGCATTAAGAGCCAGCAGGTTCGTCTGCGACGTGATTTCACTGATGATGGTGATGATGTCACGGATTTGGTCGGACGAGTTGTGAATGGCTTGCATCGATTTGATGACATCGCCAACTGCCTGGCTGCCGGCAAGTGCCAGTTTGGTCGTTCGTTCGGCCTGACTGCGACAACTGGCGGCGTTCCCCGAGACCTGTTCGATCGAGCCAGCAAGCTCCTCCATTGAAGCGGAAATAGTCTCGATGTTCGCAGCCTGGTTTTGCGCACCCTCGCTCAGGCTGGTGGCACTGTCGGAAATCATCTGAGATCCTTCGCTGTGCTGATCAGCGGCATCGGCAATTTTGCCAATCAGTTCGCGGAGATGAGCAAACATCGCATTTGCATTTTCAGCAATGATGGCAAGTTGGCGGTCACCTGAAATCGAAATCATGTGGTTCAGGTTGCCTTTTGATACAGATGCAAATGCAGTGGACAGGGTGTTCACGCCTTCCTGCAGGATCTGTTGAGATCGCTCGAGTGATTCTTTCGAGGTGATGGCCTCGGCGTGGAGTTTTCGCTCGCGTTCGGCAGCAAGAACTTTTTCTGTGACCAATTCCCAAGTAATCGCGGCACCCATGAATTTGCCGTGCCGGTCATTGATCGCTGATGCGTGAAACTCCAGGCACTCATCACCACTCGTGCACTGGATTGTCTTGGGCAACTCTTCCGGGTCGGTCAGGAAGGAGAACGTATCGGCCGGCTGACCGAAGACAGCATGGACCAATTTGCCCTCGCCTGGCTCCTCGGCTGTGATGGTCGGATGCTTGGCGAAGGCTTCAAGTGTCGCCGGGTTCATGTAGGCAATCTCCGCTTCCTGCGTTGTTTGCAGAAGCCGTACCGATGCATTGCTGACAATTTCGGCCAGTCGCAAATGTTCGGCATGGCGAATGGTTAACAATCTGGCGATGAGGAATGAGAAAACCAGGATCGCAAGGGCAGTCAGACCAAACACCGTCTGCCCAAAGAGTTTGACAGTGAGGGTGGAGGCTCGCACCGTCGATTCCGGTGAGGTTGCCAGAACCATCCAGGAAATAGGGGGCGAGACGGCCTCCGGGCAGACGGAAATTTTCTCAGGTACGCAGAGAGTTGCAGTGCCGGTGGTGTTCGGCCCTCCATAGGATGCTGCAAAATCGGTGAAGGCTTTTTCGGATGCTTCGTCCTTGAATATTCGCTGCTGGGGGGATGGAGTTTGACCGTCAGAACCTCGGGCCCAGGAAGTGTTGCCGTAAATTTCATAGCCCATCGCGAGGGCCCCACTGTTTTGATCAGAAATGTTTTCATCGACATGGTCGATTCCAACAAGAAAGAAGAGGACTTCCTGGGGCTTCCCTGTTTCGTTTGGCACTGGACAGGCAAGGGTGAAAACTTCTTTGCCGCCCATTGGTGGATAAGGCAAGTAGTCGGCACAGGCAATCTGATCTGTCGTTTGATTGTTGGTGATGGATTTCCACGTCCGCGAGGGGCCCGAGTTGCTGAGTTCCTCTGAGTCGAGTGACCCGCCGAAATCACTGCCCTTGGTCACGCTGTAAATCACTCTGCCAGTCATTGCGTCAGCAAGCAGAATGTCTGTCAATGACAGCCGCTCTTTGAGGCTTCGGAGAAATGGGTGAAGGCTACGGTGTGTCGCCGAATAGGCAGAGCCATCATCGGCGTCGTCAAGCAACGACTTCGCGGTCGAGAGGTTTGGATTGTCACGAACATAGAGCTCTTGGAGAAGGAGAGCCTTGTCTTTGTATCCGGCGACGATTGCACGGGCGGCTGCTGCAGGATCGGCACTGTCTTTCGTTACGCCTGCCAGCAGTGTGTTGTAATAGCTCTCGAGGCCACGGCGAATGCGATCCTCATCAGTTGGCTCGAGTGAAAGTTCTGCAAAGCCCTCCATAAAGGCGTTTGCTGAGTTGCGAAGATCCGCCGATCCGCTCACCAGGCGGAGTTCACTGGCCAGACTTTCGAAATGCCCGCGGAGGGCGTTTCCGGTCAGTCGTGAGGCGAGGCCGATTTTTTCGAAGGCCTCACCACGAATTGCCTCCACGGCGGACTGATACATCGCCACCCCGAGCACACCGAGCGGAACGAGTGACATCGTGATGAGAGCCACAAGAACAAGGCTCCTGGCAGAGCTGAGTCGGACGGTTTGCATGCCCTTTTCCTTATGAACTCTCGCTGTCTGTCGAAAAAGCCCTTGATGGACTCTTTCCACTTTGGCAATCCGCGAAAACGCCGAGGGTTATCGGGGGTGCCAGTCGGTGCATTCTGCGGCGGCAGGCTATTTCCCTGGTCGTCAGGGAGCGGTTCTCACAAACCGCCCAACAGTTGCCACCACGGTCGGAGCCCCTACCGGCATCCCGGCTATACCCTCGGCTGGACGGCGAAGCAAGTTTTTAGGCATTTTCGGTCAGGCTGACCGTTACAATC
>CAZKSP010000274.1:0-4074 GCA_964555385.1 uncultured Chitinophagaceae bacterium | reverse complement strand
ATTCGCTCGAGCGGCATCCCCGCTTCCATCAATCGCTGTCGCCGCGTCCCACGTCAGGCCACCATCATGGCTGCGCCGGATCTCGCCCCCACCAGGCGACCGAAATGCCAGCAACGTTCCATCAGGAGTCGACAGCACCCCTCCCCAGCCACCCCGGTTTGGCCATAGCTGCTGCATCGGCGTAAACACCGGCTTGCCCAGAAACTCCCCGACCTTGGCTGCCACAGCGAACTGCAACGGTGGCTCCCGTTCTGCAGCAGCTACCACCGCTCCGCAGGCCACCAACAGCCCCACAAGACTCACCCGCCACCAGCTCTTCTTCCGCACCATCTCTTCACCTCGCGCTCGTACCCGACAAAAATCTCTTGGCGTAGCATACTGAGGCCTTCGGGCAACGCTTCCCAATTTTCGCGAGCTGGAGGCAGGCTGCCGCTCCAGCAACGATTTTCAGCCACACGTGGGGTAGTATGCAGCCTCAGTCCGGAGCACCGCCACCATTCACAGAACCGATCATGTCTGGTCCCCGCGCACACGTCCTTCACGAAGCCAACTACCGACAACTCCTTGAAAGCCGACCGAACGTTGCGGTCCTCCCCTGGGGCGCAACAGAGGCCCACGGCTGGCACATGCCACACGGAACCGATGTTATCGAGGCCACCGCGATTGCCGAGGGAGCCGTCGAGCGTGCGGTCGCCGAAGGCGCCAGAGCCATCCTCCTACCGGCAATTCCATTTGGCAACAATGCTCAGCAGCAAGATCAGGTGGCGACCATACACCTCTCAACGGCAACAGCGTTGGCGGTACTGAGGGATGTCGCTACAAGCCTTGTGCGTCAGGGTATCGACCGGCTGGTCATTCTTAATGGACACGGCGGAAATGCCTTCGCACCACTCGTCCGCGATGTAATGCTTGAGACAGGAGCGACCATCGTTGTCGTCAACTTCTGGCAACTCGCTCCTGAGACAACCCGGGCAATCTTCGATAACCCAGGTGACCATGCCGGCGACTTGGAGACCTCACTCGTTCTGTTTCTTCAGGGCGATCTCGTGGAGATGAAGCACGCTGGGGACGGCCGGCGGGTGCCATTCGCGATCGACAAGATAGCCCAGCCAGGTGTATGGACACCGCGTCCTTGGTCCCAATCGCACCCCGACACCGGCTGTGGTGACCCCCGGCAGGCGAACGCGGATAAGGGGAAGGCTTTGTTTGATGCGACCTGTGAGGCTGTGGCCGGCATGCTTGTCGAACTCTCAGCAGCCAGCAAAGGGCAGTCGCCATACCTCTGATAATCAAAGTGGAAGCCGGAGTTGCAGTCGACTCACTGACGAGCAGCATCGGGCGGGCCAAGCTTCGGCCCATAGAGATGATGTAACCTACCCGTCACGGCCGCTGCAGAATGTCGCTGGTCAGCGTTTCAATCACCAACGTCCGCAGCCCAGCCTTCTGCTCGCGAAGCCGTTCGCTGAGCTCAGTGACGGCAAATCCGTCTGCCCGGTCGAGCTTGCGGCCGGTAGCATAGGTGAGCAACTCCTCGACCAAAGTATGAGTCAACCGGCCCTGGTAGCACCCATGCACCAACTGGCGAAAGCCCTCAAAATCTGCATAGGCTTCGCCGGAAGGTAGCTCACCCGAAGCGTCAATCTCTTTGCCACCCTGATCCTTTGGGTAGCGGCTACGCGGCCGACCGATGGGGTCAAACCGCTCCAAGCCGTAGCCAAGTGGGTCAATCTTGCGGTGGCAGCCGGCACAACTGGCGTCCTGGCTGTGAAGGGCAAGCCTTTCACGGATCGTCTTCGCCCCCGCCACATTGGCGTCGATCGCGGGTACATTCGGCGGCGGTGGCGGTGGACTGATCCCGAGGATGGCCTCGGAAACCCAGACGCCACGCGTCACCGGCGAAGTTTCGACGCCGTTGGCGCTGGCAGTGAGAACCGCCGCCATCCCCAGCAGGCCACCACGGTGTGAATCAGGCTTCAGAGCAACTCGCGTAAACCCATCAGCTAGCCGCAGGGTTTCCCGCTCCGGCAGGCCATAGAGCTGGGCCAGCTTCTTATCAACAAATGTGAAGTCAGCATGAAGCAAGGCATCGACCGGACCGTCCTGATCGAGCAAATGCCTGAAAAAAAACCGGGCCTCTTGCTTCATGGAAGTCGGCAGATCTTCGGCGTAATACTCCCGCGCGCCCGGCCGCGGCGGCGGAAGGCTACCGATCTTGTGCAGCTTGAGCCACCCGTCAAGAAACGCCGCAACGAATTCGTCGGACCGGTCATCCTGCAGCAGCCGCTCAGCCTCTCGCCGTAAGACCACCGGCTCACTGAGGTCACCGGCTGCGGCTGCAGCCAACAGTGATTCATCGGGGGGCCGCCCCCAGCACGCATACGATAGCCGCTCTGCCAACTCGAATGGATCGAGCCGGTTCCGCGATTCACCGCTCAGCGTCCCAAGAGAGAGGAAAGCCGGCGAACAGAGAATCAGCTTTACCGTATCGAGTGCCGCCTGACGGGGCGTTACCCCCTCCCTCTGGCACGCTTCATCAAAGAACGCGGAAATGCGGCTAGCCTCAGCGGGCTTGAGGGGCCGACGAAAAGCCCGCGTAGCAAAACCGTGTAGCTGTTTCGTCGCGTCGGCAACGACAAACCCGGACGGCCCAAAGACAGCCTGCTCTTCCCGACTGCCACCGGTCTCGGGCAACGGCCCCGTTATTTTCACCTCACCAATCCGAATGTGTGGCAGTTCGCCCTCAAGCAGGATATGGGTCCGCACCACTCCCGACCGATAGGTCTTGGGATCGAACTCGTCTTTGTACCGTTTGTTGATTTCTATCACCGAGGCCCGCGACTCGTAGGGGCCATTTGGGAAAATGAACCGTGGCGTCTGTCCCGCCTCGAGCCAGACATCGAAAACCAGCCAGGCCGGTGCGTCATCGGGAACGACCGCCATTCCAAGCACCGGTTCGACTGCCTGCGGGTAATGGATGTGTCCCTTGGTGACATCCCCCGGCACCACTGCGAGTTGAAATGGCTCCGTGAAGTCGATCCGAAAGATTTTAGGGTCGTAATGGGTATCGCGGTGCCACGCCTGCGCATGAGCCTCGATGCGGTAGCGTCCCGATAGCGGCACCCCCTCGAGGAAATCCTCGATATGGGCATAGCCACCCTGACGGGTGTCGGTGTTTGGCTGTTCGTACAGACAGAGTGACTCGTTGTTGAAAACCCGCTTGTGGGCACCGGCGATTTCCTCGTACTGCTGAAAGTTGTCGGTGAATGTCCAGGTGGTTGGCTCAGACCCGCCACCGGCCGCGGCGGCTCCGACTGCTGAACGACGGCCCAGCCGCGATTCCACCAGCCGGTCGGCGGCTTGAAAAAATCGGTCGAGCAGAAAGCCGGAGGTAACCTGGCCGGACCCGAGCGTGTCAAAGGCGTCCTCGGCCTGTTCCCGCGGAAAGCCGGTCGTCAGGCCGAGGGTATCCACCCGGCGGTCCATGAGCGTGGCCAGCGTATTCTCATACTCGCGGTACGAAAGCCGCCGCAGCGGACTGTGCACGGTTTGTTTGCCAAATCGCTCACGGACCGAGGCCAACCCTTGCCGCAGGGCAGAAACGACCGCCTGCCGCTCTGCTGGCGTCGGCTGGTCGGCCTCTGGCGGAGGCATCTGTCGTAGCTCAAGCTGGAGCAGCACATCATCAAGGGTTGCCAGTTCTTCGGCAGAGTCCGGTGGCAGGCGAAACGACTCAAACTTACGGCCGGCTGCTGCCGCATCACCGCTGTGACAGTCATGACAGTACTGTCCAAGAAACTGCTCCATGACCGCTCCGGCGATCGGTGCAGCGGCCGATAGCTGCTTGGCTCCCAAACAGGTAGCCAAAAAAAGAAACAGACGGACACAGGTATCGACAACGTGCCGGCTGGGTCCTGGAGCAAGCGGCATCATTCTCAAGCTCCGGTATAGACCCCGGTGCTGGTGCCAAAGCTATCGGCCTGCACCCCCATGCGGTGGGCAATACCGAGCAGCAGATTGCATAGCGGAACTTTGCCCGGCCCCTCTGCGGGCAATTGCTTGAACTGTCCACTGCCA
>CAZKSP010000273.1:0-4081 GCA_964555385.1 uncultured Chitinophagaceae bacterium | reverse complement strand
TGGCTCGTCGGCATGGGGGCCCTTTCTGCCACGGTCATCCTGTTGGTCCTTTGGGGGCTTTTGCGGCTGGTGGCTCCACGGGCGGCAGCCGAGGCTCAGGCCAGTCTCCGGGACGGTTTCCTCGGCCCACTGGCCTGGCTGATGCTGGCTGCATCGGCCGTGGCGGTCGCACTGACCCCGCTGGTGCCAGTGCAGAGCATCGGCCGCTCACTGGGGCGAATGCTCGCACCAAACGAGTCGGCTGAAACACTGACCATCGCCCCAAATGCCATCCGCGAAAGAGTCGATCTCCCAGTGAGGCCCCAGGAACTGGCAACAATCTCATTTCAGTCTGACCAGCCAATCGTGATCCGAACACAAAAGCCGATCGAGGGCTTTGCCTTATTGAAGGTGCCGGACATCTCGCTTGAATCGAACACTGAGTGGCGATGGACCAAGACTGAGGGCAAGGCGAACCCATTCCTCGGCAACAAGTCCCAGATCGAGGTAACCAATGACCCCGGTGACAATGCGGCTGCAGCACGCCCCGCCACGCTATCGGTCAGTTGGCGACTGGTTCCGGAGTTCCCCGAAGCGGCCATCTTGCCACTGACAGCGGCTTCACTGTTGGTATTGGTCCTCGCCTATACGGCCTTCCGGCTGATTCCTCGTCGGGTCGCCGCCATCGCCTCGTCCACGACCAAAGAGGCGATCGGCCAGCCCATCTTCGCGGTCGCAATCGTCGCCGGCATCGTGCTGCTGCTCACGTTCATCATCATTCCTTACAACACGTTCGGGGAAGACGTGAAGATGCTCAAAGACAGCGGCCTAACCTTGGTGAAGGTGTTGGCCCTGCTGGTGGTGATCTGGACCGCCAGTGTGGCGGTGGCCGACGAGATCGAGGGTCGGACGGCGCTGACCGTGCTTTCCAAGCCGCTCACCCGCCGGCAGTTCGTAATTGGCAAATACATCGGCCTGGTGCTGGTGGCAATGCTTGTCTTTCTCATTCTTGGCTCAGTGCTGATGGCGACGACCAGCCTCAAGGTGGTCTACGACGCCCGTGAGTCGTCCAAGACAGATCCGCTCTGGAGCGACTGCGCCGCGGAGATGATTACGATCGTACCGGGGCTTGTGCTGTCGCTGCTGGAGACGATCCTGCTGGCGGCGGTGAGCCTGGCGGTCTCGACCCGACTGGGAATGATTCCCAACCTGATCATCTGCTTCACCATCTACGTGCTGGGCCACCTCGTGCCACTGATCGTCCAGTCGAGTGTGGGAAAACTGGCAATCGTCCGGTTTGTCGGCAGGCTGTTCGCGACGCTCTTACCGGTGCTTGAGCATTTCACGATCGAGGCGGCAGTGGTGGGGGGCGTGCCGATTCCCTGGAGTTATCTCGGCTGGGCGGCGATCTACGCCGGTCTCTATGCCGCCATCGCCGTACTGGTTGCTCTGGTGCTGTTTCAGGACCGGGACCTGGCCTAACTGCTACCGAGCTATCCCCACCGTTCCGCTAAGGCCGACCACCTCGGCCCGCTGCAGCGGGCCGCCTGTCGAGGGCATTTCACCGGTACGGTCGTACTGTGTCCGTGCCTGAGCTGAACCGTTGAAGAACAGCCGCGTGCCACTGGGCAACCGGTGCTCCAGCCGCGGGCCAAGTTCAATGCCAACGCTGCCCGTGGTCTCGGTCTGCCGCAACTGGGTTCGCAGCTCGACGCCGCCGGAGGACTGTTCACCAGCAAACTCCATCCCCACCCGGCTGGTCCAGCCGGCCGGCCCACTGAAGACCGACTCACGGTCGGCCAGTACGCCCGCGGCGATGTTGAGAAAGGCGAACTGCTGCTCGACTTCCGCCGACATCGCCCCACTGCCAGCCCGGCTGCTCGGCGGCCCCTTTACCACCAGTTCCACCGGTAGGCCGGCGGCAGATTCACTTTCAGCTGCTGGCAGACCACGCAACGCCTTGGCCACACTGGTGCGGCCCGGCCGCAGGTCGAGATCAAAGCCGTCAAACACAATTTTTTCGGGAAGAACCTGTGGCTCTGTTTCCGCCGCCCGCAGGACACCCCCAGACGTCACCGACCCAAAGGCCGCCAACACGCTCAGCACAATGCCCACTGATATCGCCATCACTCGTTCCGCCTTTGATCGGGTGCAGCATTTCCCGCCTCTGACCAGTTCGTCCGATTCGGCCTCGCGGCTTTGGGACGGAACCGACTGAAGCGATCAGGCCGACTTGCGCAATTCGACGATCGGGGGGGGTGCGCCAAGCTTGGTACACCGCAGCACATCGAGCACTCGCGTTGCCACCTCAAGCGCCGCCGATCCGGCAGCCGCCGTCACCCGTGGCTCACGGGTGGTGCCGATACAGCCAAGAAAATCGTCATGCTCACAGGCAATCGCATTGGCGTCGGGAACTGGCAAGGTCTGCCGAGGCAACACCTCCTGAAAGAAGACCTCCTTGGCAGTTGCCCGCTCAGCCAGCGGCACGGCCTCGGCCTGAAAGCCCCCGCTGATGACCTGCTCGGAGGCGGCGACCACGTCGACTGTCTTGGCATTGAAATCAACCGCCACCATGCTCTCACTGGTCCACATCGAAAGCCGGCGGGTCAGAGTTGGATAAATTCGCGATGCGGAAAGATCGGCCACGAGGCCCGACCCAAACGTCAGCCGAGCCTTTACCGCATCCTCATGGCCTCCCGTGGCGATCAGGCCGTCGGCCTCGATATGCTCCAGCCGGCCGGGCTCCAGCGAGAGCACCAGGTCGATGTCATGAATCATCAGGTCAAAGACGACGCCAACGTCGAGCGAGCGATAGGTGAAGGGTGCCAGTCTGGCCGACTCGACAAACAGCGGCCGACCCGGCTGCTGCCGGGCAAGTTCCCAGGCAGGATTGAACCGCTCAACATGGCCAACCGCAACGGTGCGGCCAAAGCGGCGGGCCGTCACGACAATCGCCCGAGCATCCTCCACGCTGGCCGCCAATGGCTTTTCGATCAGCAGATCGACACCCTGCTTGAGCAATGGGATGGCAACCTCGGCGTGCAAGCCGGTCGGTGCGGCGACAATGGCGGCATCGACGCGACCAACCAGTTCCTGTGGATCAGCGAACGCCTCGCATCCGTGGCCCTCCGCCACCTCCCGAGCAACCGCAAACGCGGGATCGACCACACCGACAAGCTGGCAGTCCTCCCGCCCAGCCAGCAGCCGGGCATGGATCTTGCCGAGATGCCCACAGCCGATCACTCCTACGCGAATTTCACCCATTGCTGCCTCCTTCAGGTTCCACCAGACCGCCAGCAGACGGCAGGATCGGTTCGGCTCGATCTGCTGCCAACACAGCTGCCACCAGCGCCGCATTGAGCCGGTGACCACTCCGACTGGCCCTGACATCAGCCCAGATCGGCCGGCCTGCGATCGCCAAGTCGCCCACCACATCAAGGGCCTTGTGCCGGGCACACTCATCGGGCCAGTGAAGCGTGTTTCCAATCGGGCCAGCGGGCCCAAAGACCAGCAGGTCACTCGTTGAAACAGTCAGCCCCCGGCCACTCGCCTGGAGCCTCTGAGCATCTTCCTCTGGCAGAAATGTGCGGGCGGCCGCCAACTCGGTCCGGTACCGCTGCGGCGTGATCGCCGTCCCAAACTGCTGAGGTGGAATCGGCTGGCCGGGATACTCAAGGTCATAGCTCACGGAAAGCCCTGGAATGGTCGGCGGCAGCGCCTCAATTCGCGCTGGGCTGTCCGGCTCACTGATAAGGATAGGCTTGGTGACAACGAGCGGATTGATCGGCCGATCGAGCGATACAATCCCTGCCTGATCGATGGCCTGAACATAAGCGGCCGCCGAGCCGTCGAGGCCGGGCAATTCAGCCGCCGTCAGACCGACCTCGCAGCAGTCGATGCCCAGCCCAGCCAGACTGCTCAGCAGGTGCTCGACCATCTCCACCATTGCCGCACCCGCCAGCAGGTTGGTACGGCTGGAGGCCTCAACCCGACAGGCAAGAGTGGCCGGCACCCTGAGGCCGCCGAGGTCATCGCGAACAAAAACGATGCCGGCATTCACGGCGGCCGGACGAAGCTCAACACGGTTCTCCTGGCCGCTCCA
>CAZKSP010000272.1:0-4098 GCA_964555385.1 uncultured Chitinophagaceae bacterium | reverse complement strand
CGTATGGCATCACCAAGTGGGTGGGTGAAAAGTACCTGGAGTTCTACGCCCGGGAGCACGGCCTCGCTGCCGTCGCCCTGCGGTACTCCAACGTCTACGGACCCCGGCAGAACCCGCATGGCGAGGCGGGTGTCGTTGCCATCTTTTGCAAGAAACTACTTGCCGGTGAGGCGGCCCGGATCAACGGTGACGGCCGCTACGTGCGGGACTATGTCTACGGTCCCGATGTCGCCGCCGCCAATCTGGCGGCCCTCACCCTCGGCGACACCGCAGTGCCGCCGGGCCAACTGGTCAGCCTGAACATCGGCACCGGCATCGGCACCGATGTCAATCAACTCGAGGGCCTGTTGCGGGAGAAGATGGCAGAGGTGCTGGCGGCTGCCGGCCAGCCAGCGGCACTCCCACCGCCCGAGCACGGCCCAGCCCGGGCTGGCGACCTCCGCTCAAACCTTGTCGCTGCCGACCGGGCCGCCGAGGTGCTCGCCTGGCGGCCCACGACTGTTCTGGACGCAGGCCTGGCGGCGACGGCCCGTTGGTTCCTGGAGCAGGCCGCAGGCTTGTGAGTGCCCTGCGGTCCTTTTCCCGCCACGTAATCGCCATTTCGCCAGCATGGCCTCGGTTGGTACTGTCCTCGGATGAGCCCACCTTCCGACCATCGTCGCACTGCCCTAATCTGTGGCATCACGGGCCAGGACGGCTGTTACCTGGCCGCCCATCTGCTGGGCCTCGGCTATCGGGTAGTCGGCACCAGCCGAGACGCTACACCAGCGCGACTCGGTGGCCTTCGGCAGTTGGGGATCGACCAGCAGGTTGTGATCGAGCCGGCTTCTCTCGCCGAAGCCGAGCCGCTCGTGAACCTGATCGAACGCGAACGGCCCGATGTCATCTACCACTTGGCTGGTCAGTCATCTGTAGCCGTGTCTTTCGACAAGCCAGCCGAGACGTTTGAAAGTATCGCTACCTCGACGCTCCACCTCCTTGAGGCGATCCGCACCGCCGCATTTCCACCCCGGCTGTTCGTTGCTGGTAGTAGTGAAATCTTTGGGACGCGCCAGACCACCCCTGTCACCTGCTGCTCACCGCTCGATCCGCAGAACCCCTACGCCGTGGCCAAGACGACCGCCTTTCGCATCGTCCAGCAGTATCGCCGCGAGCATGGCCTGTTCGCTTGCACCGGAGTGCTGTTCAATCACGAAAGCCCACTGCGACCTGCCCGGTTCGTGACCCAGAAAATCGTGGCGGGGGCCTGCGAAATTGCCGCGGGCCGCCAGCAGGAACTGCGGCTGGGTGATCTCTCGATGGAGCGGGATTGGGGCTGGGCGCCCGAATATGTGGTGGCAATGGAACAGATGCTCACCCGCGACACGCCCGAAGACTTCATTCTCGCCACCGGTCGATCGCACCGCCTGCAGGACTTTGTTGCAGCGGCATTCAGGTCAGTCGGCCTCGACTGGCAGGACTATGTCGTCCGGGATGAACAGTTCGTCCGCCCGAATGACGGCTCCCATCCGCTCGCCTCGGTTGCGGAGACCACCGAACGGCTCGGCTGGACGGCAACTGTTCAGTTGTCCGAACTCGTACGGCGGATGGTAGCCGCCCGTCAGTCTGACGAAGTAGCCAGCGTCAGCAGGGCCGCCTGAGAAACGGTGGCCGTCTCAAGCAGAGCTGCTGGGGTCGGCTCGGCGGATGGGGAAGCGTTCAGGGCAACGTAGCTGTCGCCACAAATCCGCTTCATCAGCGTGGTCGATCGGAGATAGAGCGGAAAGCCATGTTCGCGGCCGATGATCTGTCGGGCATCGACTGCCGAATAGGCAACCTCGGCTGGGACCCACCGTCGTGGCATTCCGGTGTACCCCAGGGCATCGACCTTCGTCTGCTGGTTCAGGAGATGGAAAAACCGCAGCGCATCATCTCGTGAATTGATGGTGAGTGACAGGCAGTCAGCACATTCGAGCGTCTCTCGATAGGGCCCGCAGGGGGCGAAGGCGTCACAGCGAACTGCCGGGGCAATGAAGACCAGCCGGGTTGTTCCCGGCCGGTGCCGCCAGGGGCTCACCGGCAGCCCTGCCTGTTCTGCCTGCAACAGGTTGTCGAGGGCCTCAAGGGTGATGAGGGCTCCAAAGCTGTAACCCACGAACACCACCGGCCGGTCGGGAGCAAGTTGCCCCAGTAGCCAGGCCAGGTAGTAACCCTCGGTGTAGCAGCGGCGATACTTGCTGCGGCCATCCTTGAGCAGCCGGCCGTCCTGCTGGCTCGGCCAGGAATAGATCAATGTCTGCGCATTGACCGGCCCGCAGAGGCCGGTACACCGCCGAGCCAGTTGCAGCCCCTGACGTTTCGCCGAGCATGGGTCATAGCGGTTGCCGTGAATGAAAATCACCAGCGGCTGCTCGCCAGCCACGATTCCACCAAGGTCGGCCGCCTGCCAGCATTGGCTGCTGGTGTCGTACTGCTCCACCCCCGGGGTGACCGTCTCTGGCAGCCGGCAAATGCCTGGCAGCCGCCGCGTATTCAGCAGCCAGACATCAGTCGCTTCATGACACGTCGACGGGCACGAAGTTGTTGATCGCCGACCAGCTTGACAGTCCGTCAAGCCGGCGGCTGGTGTGGATCGACTAGCCAGGACCACAAGAACGATGACGAGGGCGAACCCCAGCAGCCCATGATCCGCTCGACGGGAATGAAGGGAACCCTGGCGACAGATTCTCAGTCGGCGACGTTGCATGAAAACAGACATGTTGAATGACAGAAGCATTGTCGCCACCGGGCAGCAGCCAACCTGCCCGCGGCCGTTCCAATCAGTGCGGCATCGGCAGAGTTTGCCGAACCTCTCCAACCGTAGCACGCGTTTCGCTCACAAGCGTTTTTATGCTGGCAGAAAAAGTTGCCGTCACGCGCCCAAAGCATGGGGTAGGGTTCAAAAGCTTCCGGCGGCTGGGTCGTCGGTTGCCGGTGGTGATGGCCAACTACGTCCAACTGCCACCCTGCGAACCCATCGCCTTCGGAGGCTTCCCCATGACCCGTGTCCTCTGCCTGCTAACGGCCATCGGCTGCCTCGCCACGCTGCCGGGTTGTAGCAGTTGCTTCGGCAACAACGGTTGCCGCCGTCCGTCCTTTATGGAATTTCGCAACACCGGCCGGGGGATTTACCGGCATGAGTGCGGCACACCCTGCGACCCCTGCCAAGCTGCCCCCTGCTGCGAGCCCTGCAGCTCTCCCGCCCCCTGCTGTGAAGGCGTAATGGAGGGCGGCACCGTCATCAGCCCCGGCCAGGTCACCACGGAACCAGGGACGTTTTCCTGACCAACGGCTCCTGTCCAATGGCAGGTTGGCCTGACAGTCTGACCGAGGTCCCCGCCTCCCCCTCTCTCCGTGACGATGCGCCGCTCTTGCCGGCCACGCATCGGGCCATGCGTCACGCCGTGTGATCGCTCCCGATTCGAGCGGCCCATCGTCGCGGAGAGAGGGGCCCTTTCCTGCCGCCCGGGGCAGCTATACTCGGCGGCATGTTTGACAATCTCTCCAAGTCGCTCACCTCGGCCCTGACGTCCCTCCGCGGCCGCGGCAAGCTCAGCGAAGCCAACATGCGGGAGGGCCTGGGCGAGGTCCGTACCGCCCTGCTCGAGGCCGATGTCGCCTTTGATGTGGTCGAGGAGTTCCTCGATCGGGTCGCGGCCGATGCGGTCGGAGCGAAGGTGCTGGAGTCACTCGATCCGGCCCAGCAGCTCGTCGGCATCGTTCACCGCGAACTGGTCAACCTGATGGGGCCGGTGGACCACACCATCCCCTTCCGGTCCGGTGAGGTGACGGTGCTGATGCTCTGCGGCTTGCAAGGCTCGGGCAAAACCACCACCTGTGGCAAGCTGGCCCGCCGCATCAAAGAGCAGGGCCGGGGCGTCCTGATGGTTGCGGCGGACCTTCAGCGGCCAGCGGCCATCGAGCAACTGTCCGTCCTCGGCAGCCAGATTGGTGTGCCGGTGCACACGCCCGACGGCCAGACCGACCCGGTCGCCGTCTGCAAGGCGGGTGTGGCCAAGGCCAAACAAGAAGGAGCCGCCGTCGTCATCCTCGACACCGCCGGCCGGCTGGCAATCGATG
>CAZKSP010000271.1:0-4100 GCA_964555385.1 uncultured Chitinophagaceae bacterium | reverse complement strand
AACGCCCATCACATCGCCGAGGCAGTATTCAAGGCGACTGCCCGCAGTCTGCGGACAGCCGTCGAGCCCGACCCTCGACAGCCCGGTGTGCCTAGCACCAAGGGCGTGCTGACTGCGGAGTGATCACTTCACAGCCGAAGCGTCGAGGCGTGCTACTCGTTGACGTAGGTCTCAAGGAATCGGGCGAGGCTGTGGAAGTCGCAGCCCCGTTCGACGTAGCGAACGACCGTCACGAGTGTGGTCGGATCGATCAGTTCGTCAAACGGCACGTAGTTCAGCTCGAGCTGGCCTGAGACGCTCACCATCACGCCGTTGAGACCGCGTTCGGCGAGCGCCCGGTAGCCGCCCACGCCGAGTTGGCTGCCCAGCATCACGTCGAAGGCATGTGGCTTTGCACAACGGGCCTCATACCCCAGTTGCAGCCCTACCACCTTGCGGCTGTGTCCCGTCTGCCGTTCATACTCGTCGCCAACCAGCTTGGCAAACATCCGGCCTAGCTGGACCTGGGCGATTGAGATATGGCCATGATCGTCACGGGGAACACCTTCAAGCTGCTTGCTGGGCAGGTACTCGGCCAGCCCCTCGGCCAGCACGATCACGCCATACTGCTTGTTTTCCTTTTCCTCCCGAACCCGCATCGTTTTGACGATTCGGGCGACCACCTCGTCGACATTCATCACCGGCTTGATCCGGGTCTGGCCGTCGGCGTCGGTTACGGTCTCTTCAGTGCGATACTTGCCGTAGATATCCTCCACGCTGATCACCAGGCTGGCCTCTCCTGAGATCGCCGCCCCGTAGGCCAGCCAGCCGGCGCTGCGGCCCATGGACTCGCAGATGAAGTAGGCCCGCCCGGCATCGGCGTCGTAGAGCAGGTTACGGATTTCCCCACCCAGAAAATCGACGGCAGTGAAGTAGCCGAAGGTGAAGTCGATCCCCATGTAGTCGTTGTCGATCGTCTTGGGCAGGTGGACCACCGGGATTCGGGGAGCATCGGCCGGCAGCCGGTCCTGGAAGAGTTTGAACTTGTTGGCAGTTTTGAGGGTGTCGTCGCCGCCAATCGAAATCAGAGCCTCAACGCCAAGCGATCGCAGGCCTTCATAGACGTTCTTCAGCGGCTGCACCCGCTCGGGTTCATCGAAGTGGGCGGGGGCCGAGATGTGCTTGCCGGGATTGGTGCGGGCGGTGCCGAGCATGATGCCTTGGCCCGAGCGGGTCCGCTTGAGAAAGGCATGGTTGACCTTGATGTAGTCGCGGCCCTCGACCAGTGGCTCGTCTGCCGAGAAGTCGGCCAGCGACGAATAGCCGTGCTTCATTCCAATCACTTCGGTGTTCTCTCGCAGAAACGAGGTGGCGGCGGTCGAGATCACCGCGTTAGCCCCCGGGGCAGGCCCCCCGGCAAACAAGATGGCGACGCGATGGAAGTGATGAACCGCCTTCGGCGGGCGGGAGAGCGACTCGACCATGAAACCAGGAACTCCAGAAGGGGTGGGCGGAACAATGCCAGACCGATGATGGGAATCTAGCAAGCATTCCCCGGCTTTTATAGGGGGGCGGCAGGCTTCATCGACCGCTCACACTTGGCCCGGCCTCACTCTGCCAGCAGCCGTTCGACGAACTTGGTGTCGATGGTGGCGTCGTGGAAGGCCGCGTGGGCCAGCAGATCGAGGTGCAGCGGGGCGGTGGTGGCAATGCCCTTCACCTGCAGTTCGCGCAGGGCCCGAGTCATCGTTTCAATCGCTTCACCGCGGGTAGGCTGGTGGACGATCAGTTTCCCGATCAGCGAGTCGTAGTGGGGGGGCACAACATAGCCCGCTGCCACGTGCGAGTCGAATCGCACCCCGAAGCCGCCGGGGGCAATGAGCTGGTCAATTCTGCCAGGGCAGGGGCGGAAGTTGGCAGCCGGATCTTCTGCATTGATCCGGCATTCAATCGCATGACCATGGGGGACGATGTCGTCCTGCGTCAGTGAGAGCTTCTCGCCGGCGGCAATGCGAATCTGAGCTTTCAAGAGGTCGATGCCGGTGACCATCTCGGTGACGGGGTGTTCGACCTGGATGCGAGCATTGATCTCAATGAAATAAAAGTTGTTGTCCTGATCAACAATGAACTCGACCGTGCCGGCGGAGTAGTAGCCGGCCGCCTTGGCCAGGCGGACCGCGGCGGCCGCCATCGCCTCGCGGGTCTCCTGAGGCAGTCGCGGAGAGGGGCTTTCTTCAATCAGTTTCTGATGCCGCCGCTGGGTTGAGCAGTCGCGTTCCCAGAGATGGAGCATGGTGCCGTGCTGGTCGCCAAGCACCTGAATCTCCACATGCCGTGGCTTCTCGACATATTTTTCGATGTAGATGCCAGCATTTCCGAACGCCGCTTGCGCTTCGGCCGAGGCCTGTTGCCAGGCGGTGGAGAGGGCGAGATCGTTGGCAGCCACCCGCATGCCCTTGCCGCCACCGCCGGCGGTGGCCTTGAGCAAGACGGGAAAGCCGATCTCTTTGGCAACCTTGATTGCCTCCTGTTCGCCCGAGAGCAGACCGGCACTGCCGGGGACGGTCGGCACCTTGGCCTCGCGGGCGAGGGCCCGGGCGGAGTTCTTGTCGCCCACCCGTTCCATTGCTTCAGGGGTGGGGCCGATGAAGCCGATGTCGCACGAGCGGCAGACTTCGGCAAAGTGCGAGTTCTCCGACAGAAACCCATAGCCGGGGTGAATCGCCTGTACGTTGCCGATTTCAGCGGCACTGATCACGCGGTCGATCCGCAGGTAGCTATCAGCCGCCCGGGCCGGTCCGACGCAAATCGCCTCGTCGGCCAGATTGAGGTAGGGAGCGTCTCGATCGGCCTCGCTGTAGATGGCGACCGTTTCGATGCCGAGTTCGCGACAGGCACGGATCACCCGCAGGGCGATCTCTCCGCGGTTGGCAATCAGGATGCGGTTGAACATGGCTGCTGCTGGATGGGTTGGGCAAGCCGCTGGGGCTTGCTGGTTGGGCGGACGGCCACGATTGAGTTGCCGCTCGGGCCAAGCTCACGACAGGCCGGCGATGACCCCATTTGGGTTACGCCCCCGGATCGACCTTGATCAGCGGCTGGCCGAACTCAACCGGGGCACCGTTTTCGACCAGCACAGCCACGACCTGGCCAGACACACCGGCCGGGATCTCGTTGAAGACCTTCATCGCCTCCACGATGCAGACAGTCTTCTCAGGACCGATCCGGTCACCGACCTTGACGAAAGGGGGGCTTTCGGGGCTCGAGGCCTGATAGAAGGTGCCGACCATCGGGCTTTTGACCACGACCATCCGCGTATCTTCAGCCGAGGGGCTGGCCGAAGCTGCGGCAGCCGCCGGTGCCGGTGTGGCAGGGGGAGCGACAGGGGCTGAGTATGAGACAACTTCGCCGCCACGTTTGATTCGCACGGCACTATCAGCCTGTTTGAGGTCGATCTCGGTGAGATCGTGCTCCTTCATCAGGGCGATCAGTTTGCGGACTTTCCGCATGTCGAAAACGTCGGTCGATGACTGGGACCCGCTCATGCGTCCGGTCCTCCTCAGGCGGTGATCGGTAGTGTTCGGTGACGGCAACGACTATGCCTGTACCGTAAAACCCCCACAATGAGGAGGTGTGGCCAACGGGCAGAAATCGAGCCAGAATCGGGCCGAAGGTAGCGATTCTGTGAGGTTTCCGTCAAGGTAGCGGCAAATCGGCCGTCGGTGACGGCCCCGGTTCGTCCCCTGCAGAACACCCCTCCGAGCATCTCCGATGGCCGAACGACAGCCCCCGTCACCCCCTGACCTGCCCCGGCTGCCACCCCGGCAGCGTGACTCAAGCAAGTACGACTATGGCCGGGTGGTGGTGGTGGCCGGCAGCCGTGGCATGGCCGGAGCAGCGGCCCTGGCCTCGATGTCAGCTCTGCGGAGCGGGGCGGGGCTGGTCGAGGCGGTGGTGCCCGAGTTGGACCAGGCGACGGTGGCCGGGTTTGACCCCTGCGTGATGACCTGTGGCCTGCCGGAGGACGAGCAGGGGCGATTCGCCGCCGCTGCGTTGCCGCTGATCGGAGAGCGGCTGGCCGGGGCCGATGCGGTGGCGGTGGGGCCGGGGCTGGGCCGCAG
>CAZKSP010000270.1:0-4108 GCA_964555385.1 uncultured Chitinophagaceae bacterium | reverse complement strand
AGAGCCTTCAGTGACAGTGACAACCGCTGTTCGGCGGGATCGACCGAAAGCACCCGGCACTCAATCGTTTCGCCTTCGGTCACAACATCACCGACACTGCGAATCCGCCTGGTCGCCAGTTCGGAAACATGAATCAGGCCCTCAATGCCTGGTTCGAGTTTCACGAAGGCACCAAAGTCAGCAATGCGACTGACCGTGCCACGAACGGTAGAGCCCATCGGGTACTTCGCATCGGCTCGGCTCCAGGGGCTTTCCACGAGATCGCGAATCGAAAGCCCAATTTTGCCGGTCTCTCGATCGACCTTCTTGACGACTGCTTTCACCGCCTGCCCAGGCTTCAGTATTTCATTGGGATCAGTGATTCGTTCCCACGAGAGCTGACTGACGTGCACCAGTCCTTCAACGCCGTGGCCGATGTCGATGAAGGCTCCGAAGTCACGGACACTGCGGACGATACCTTCAACGGTTTCCCCGGGCTCGAGGGTCTCAAGCATCTTGGCTCGGGCGTCGGCAGCCTGCTTTTCGATGACGGCCCGCCGCGAGAGCACTAACCGCCGAGCCCCGGGGTTGATCTCTGTGACCAAACTCTCAAGCGTCTGGCCTACCATCTCTTCAAAGTTTTCAATCCGCCAAGGACTCACCAGGCTGGCCGGCATGAAACCCCGCAGTCCGGCCACCTCACACTCCAGGCCTCCCTTGTTGGCCGCGGTACAGCGGGCCTGAACAATCATTCCAACCTCGAGCTGTGACCAGTCCTCGACGACGACGCCCCGATTGGCCGGGGCAACCTCGTAGAGGCCGTCATCGTCGTTGCGGCCACCAACCGAAAGCTCAAGCACTGCACCGACCTCAGGCAGTTCACCTTCTTCCTCGAAAATACCAGCCAGTTGCAGAGCCCCCTGCCGCTGATTGCCAAGGTCGATGAAAGCCGTCTCAGGGCCGATGGAAAGCACCGTCCCCTGAACCTTTGAGCCGGGCGGAATCGGCTGGTCAACCAGGGCGGCCTGGTCAAGCAATGCATCGACCTCAACACCCGCGAGGGCTGCTTCAAAATCTTCCTCGAGGTCGTCGTCGAGTCCTTGCCGCAGGTTCGGCACGGCCACCCGCTTTTGCGGCGGCAGAGCATCGGTGAAGGCCGCCGCCTTGTTATCACGTTCGGGCCGCCGCCTGCCCCGGCGGCGATCCTTTCCGGGGGCCGGATGGTCTGTGGCCGCTGGGGCTGAAGCCACGTCAGGTTGCGCACCACTCGCCAATTGTTCGGAGGATCCGGCTGCTGCTGGTGGCTGTGCAGTCGTTCGATCGGCTGAGGTGATGTAGGTGTAGCGGGCAGACATGCCGCTGCCGACACTACCGGTCCGCTGGGTACCGATGGGAATTCGCCGACCGACGGGCGATTCGGGGTCGACCGGCTGATGGGAAGATAGCGGCGCTGCTGTCGAGGCCTGCTTGACCTCATCGACGTTCGCCGCGGCGGAAGCGGCAGTCGCTTCCCCGTCGGCCCCACCTTCGGGCGTCTCATTCATCGGCCAGAACCCCAGAAAGAAAATGCGGGAAACAGGACTTGAACCTGCACGGTATTACTACCACTAGGCCCTCAACCTAGCGCGTCTGCCAATTCCGCCATTCCCGCGGAAATCAATGCTGACAGGAAGCATCTGTAGGAATGCCACTGACCCTGCCAGCTTCTGCATTGTCTGCTCTAACGGCCTTCAGTCAAGCGACGGGGCGGCCTGGTCGGGCTGCGTGTCGTGACGGACCACCACCGGTACCAGTTGGGTCGGTGCCATTTGCTGCATGAGCCGGGCTACTGCATGAAGGCCGCCGAACACCACCAGGCTCCAGACGAGGTCTCCTACCGGCATCCAGCGATAGAACGGCAGTGCTGCTGTAAAGCAGGTCAGCAGGCCTTCGATCGAATGCGGATACTGCTGCGTAAGGGCCCAATGGGCAACATTGGTCGCAACAAAAAACACCAGGGATGAGGCGAGGCTACCACCAATGACCGAAGACCAGCCCTGCTTCCGGATGAGGCTGCCAAGCAGCACCGGCCAGGCGAGCGCTGCATAGACAACCACTGCCATCACTGGGGAGTCGTACGGGGAAAGGGCCAGATTACTGAGGATGACGCTGGCAAGTGGTACGGCAGCCGCAGCCAGCCGCCACGGCATGACCGCGCCTGCTGCCAACGCGATCGCTGCCAGAGGCGTGACGTTATAGGCGGGCTGCCAAAGCCGGCCGCAGATACCGATCCCAACGAGTACGAGCCAGATGATCGCCTGACCCTTGGGACCGAACCGGAATGCATCGTCGAATCGCTTTGCCATCAACACGCTCGTCTTTTGGGGGGCTCGTCTGCCATTTCGATTCGTCAGCCACAGAATCAGGCCCGTGCAACGGACGTCCCGCAGCTGCTGGAACTCCCGATACACTAGCGGTTTTCAGCCAATGGGCAAGCGAACAGTGTGCAGCCAGCCCACCGAGCCACTGCCGAAATCGCCTTGGAGAACGGATTCGCCATGACTGACTCAGCTGCCAGACCTGCCAGCCTGACGGTGGAGCAGCTTGCCAGCGGTATTGTCGCGGTAACGATCGACGTTACCGGCCATCGTCAAAACGTCATGACAGAGGCCTTTCTCGGGGAACTTGGGCAGTTGCTTGATAGCCTCGAGCGGCAGCCTCCGCGGGGCCTGCTGCTGGCGTCAGGACGCCCCGGATCGTTCTTGGCAGGCGCCGATATCGACCGGCTTGACCGGCTCTGGGACTGTTCGGACACGGCCATCAGAGACCTCTGTGACTGCGGTCGGCAGTTGTTGGCACGGCTGTCGGCGACCGCTTGGCCGAGCGTCGCCGTGATTGACGGCGACTGTGTCGGTGGTGGGCTTGAGCTGGCTCTCGCCTGTGACTTCCGGGTGGCGACCAGCAGCCTTGCCACCAGCCTGGCCACCCCAGAGGTCAAGCTTGGCTTGCTGCCCGGCTGGGGCGGCACGGTGCGGCTGCCACGGCTGATCGGGCCCGGTCCGGCGAGCGAACTGGTCGTGACTGGCGAGCCGGTGACCGGCTCCCGTGCACTCACGCTCGGATTAGTCGATGCCTGCGTCGATCCGGCGGTTGCGGTTCCAGCCGCGATTCAGCTTCTCGAGTGGGCAAACGCCGACGGCCGGCACTACGCGCGGCGGCAGCGGCAGGCAGCAACCGTTCCGCTTGACGATGCCGAACGGGAGTTTCTCGAGGCCAGCACTGCCGCGGTCATCATCAGCCGCACCGGTGGCCACTACCCAGCCCCGCTCAAGGCACTTGAGACGCTGCTGCGTGGCTGTGCGGTGTCAGCGGCAGAGGCGGCGGCGATTGAGAGTGAGGCCTTCGCCCAGTTGGCCCAGACCCCGGTTGCCCGGCAACTCGTGCGGGTCTTTCGGCTTCGGCAGCGAAACCGCCGTGATAGCGGTCTGACGAAAGCAGGGGCCGGGTTGGCGGCCGAACCGGTGGCCGTCGCGGCACCAGCCGTCATCGGGGCGGGCATTATGGGGGCGGGTATTGTGGCCCGGCACCTACGGTCTGGCTTTACCACGACGCTGGTCGACATCGACGCTGAGGCCCTCGCCCGCACGGTTCCCGAGATCCTCGACGAGGCCGCCTGGGACCGAGAGCGGGGGGCCGCCGATCCCGCCCGCAGCCACGCGCTCGCTGGCCGGCTGCTGTCAGCAACCAACCTTGCTGCGGCTGTCACGGCCGATCTGGTGATTGAAAGTGTAATTGAGCGGACTGATCTGAAGCGGCGGGTGCTGGCTGAGATTGAGGAGACGGTGCCGGCGGGAACCATCATCTGTACCAACACCTCGACCAACCCCATCGCCACCCTTGCCGAGCCGCTGACCGATCCGAGCCGCTTCTGCGGCATGCACTTCTTCAACCCAGTCCGACGGATGATGCTTGTCGAAGTGGTCCGCGGCCCAGCTACCAGCGATGCCACGGTGGCGACGGTTGTCGCCCATGCCAAGCGGCTGGGGAAGTGTCCTGTCGTGGTTCAGGACAGCCCGGGCTTTCTGGTGAACCGTGTACTCTCACCGTACCTGCATGAGGCGGTGGAACTGTTACGGGAGGGGATCGACCC
>CAZKSP010000269.1:0-4114 GCA_964555385.1 uncultured Chitinophagaceae bacterium | reverse complement strand
CAGACAACCAGTTCTCAGCCAGCGAAGTCATGTTTGGCCTGCGACTCTTCGAGCCATTCCGCAGCCTGCGACGCTAAGCCAATACGTCTTCAGCAGAAGCAGTCGTTACGCGGCTGCTTCTGCGCGAAGGCGTACGCCAGAACAGGATTTCAAGTAGGTCTTCTCTCGCCCACGACCATTCATGCTTTCTGCTAAATATCGTGGGATTGTCTTCGCCCTCTGCATGTCACTGCTGATGTCGGGGGTAATGTCGCTCGTCATCACGATTCTGAACCTGGGCCTGTCACCCCGTGTTGCCCTGCCCTGGCTGCGGGCGTGGCTGTTTTCATTCGCGATCGCTTTTCCCACGATTGTGCTGGTTTCACCGGCGGTCAACGCCCTCGTGGGCTGCATCGTGGCCGACGAGAAGCCTCAGCCGCTGGAGTGACGGCATTCCTGCAGGAACGATTAGAAACACCAACCGTATCTTTCGGAATCAGGGTGCTTTTGCTGGAGATCTCAGCGCCTCTCTTGGCTATCGCATTGGAGAACACTGTCGCCTCAGCGTTGGCTATCAACTGCTTTGGCTCAACGGGGTCGGTGTGGCGGGTGACCAAGTAGCAGTCTTGTCAGGTGACACAATCGCAACCGGACTGAACAGTTCAGGAAGTGCCTTTTATCACGGGGCGTTAGCCGGCATCCACTTTAATTGGTAGGTGCTCTACTTCAGGCCATTCGGTCAATGGGTGATGCGATTAGTCGAACATCGGCTCGCGGGAGGCTCGGAAGATTTCGGAAATCCGATGCCGTAGGCCCGTGGCAAAGAGCAGTTTGATCAAGGATCGGCCAACGAATTCCGCATGATCGACTTTTGTCGCCGCTGAGGTGGGGGCCTTTCTTTCGGGACGTGCGGTTGCGTTCTCGCCCCGAAGGCGTTCCTCGTGGCGGCTCAGATGTAGCGTGCAGGCCAGCTTTTTGTCCAACGCTTGTGCCTCGCAAGCGTATCGATTGCCGATCTCGCTTGAGGGGGAGGGGATTTGACTGTTTGGTTCTTCCCGACGGACGCGATACGTGCGATATTGCTATTGGACGTCCTATCCTTTTTGAAGGATGAATTCCTTGCGCGCTCAGCATCTGTTCATGGCGTGGGTTCTGCTCTTCATTCCGTCAGCAGTGGTTGCAACAACCACCTGGGATGGGCGGCACGACACCAGCCGCATCGATATCACCGTGGTCTACTTTGTGCCTGTGGACCGGCAGCCGCTCCCCGATTGGTATGAGCGGGCATCCTACTACTGTCGTCGCATTGAGCGGTTTCATGCCAGAGAGTTTCAGGCAGTCTCCGTGCTAAAGACGCACCTTGCTGAGCAGCCGCTGATGTCGCGTCGCACCACGGAACAACTTCGTCAGGGTGATGCCAATGCCATCTTCTTCGCCACCCTTCGGGAAGCAGAGGAACGGCTGCAGTTTGGCCACGCGCCGCGTGAAGGTTTTCCTGTGCTGCTGGTACTCAGTGACATCAACTGGCGGCCACTCGACGATTTTTATCGGGTCAAGCCAACACTAGCAGGATTAGCTTTTGAGGGAAATTTCAACGGCAGTGAGCATTTCCCTGGGGCAACCTCGGGAGGGGCTCGAGCCACTTATCATGCCGACCGTGGCCTGGGCTGGGGGCTCGTCAGTGCCGATGGCTGGCGAGTGCCGTATCGCGGCAGCGACTGCGTGGTCTACCACGAAGGCTGTGGCCATACTGTCGGTTTGCCTCACCCAGAGCCTGGAAACGGCTCGGTCATGAGTCTGGGACAGTATCGCGGCTGGTTGAGCGAGTCATGGCTCGATCGTGAGCAAAAGATGCGACTGGGCTGGGAACCTCAGCAGCAGCCACCCTCGCCCGAGCTGCGGCTTTTCAGTGAGTTTCGAGCCCTGCCCGAGCCTCGGATTCCGCAGCCCGCCGACGAGGTGTTCCTCTCATTGTCTTGGCCAACGGGGGCCGATGTCGCTTCACTGCGAGTTCGGTATCAAACCGCGATTGAGAGTCCTTGGGTGGAAGTGCCTCAGGCGTGGGAAGGTAGCTCGCCAAAGACGGTGACCCTTGGTCGTTTTGATCGTGAAACGCCGGTGAGTTACCGTGTCGACGCGGAACTCGAGGATGGCTCCACGGAGGAACTGTGGGGCTACTTGCAGGTGCGTCAGTCTCCCCAGCAGCCTCTGCTGCCCAGGCAGCTGTCTGGAGACCTCTTTGGTGGAAGCGATCAGGCAGTTCTGCCCACGCAAGTTTCCGAGGGTTCACGAGACCTGCTTGCTGAGATTGATCTCGACAAATCGTGGCAGGCAGGGGAATGGACCCGCGAGAACGGCGTCCTGACGAGCCCAAAGAGGTTTGGGGCCAAGCTCGAACTTCTGCCCCCACCGCCGACTGCCTATCGACTAGTAGCGATCGTCGAGCCACTCGACCCACCAAATGGCCTGATTCTTGGACAGCGTTCAGGATTGCAACGGTTCGTGGCACTGTTTGGCTATGCCGTTTCAGGACAGCAACTCAGCGCGATTGAAAATGTTGATGGTCGCAACGTGGGAAATGAAACAACGTTTCGTGGTGAAGTCTTTCGTCAACACCAGCTTTCCGAGGTCACGGTGACGGTCAAGCCGACGGGCGTACGAATGACCGTCGACGGCAAATCGATCGTAAACTGGAAAGGAACAGCCAAACAACTCTCCCTCTCTGACTACTGGCAAACGCCAGACGATACCGCACTCTTCCTTGGTAGCTATGACTGCCGCTATCGCTTTCATCGGCTCTCGCTTGAGCGGATTGGTGAATGAGTGAGAGTCAGGTGAGAGGCACATCGGCAAACTTTCTTCGGCTGATGGACGATTCGTGAGCAAAGAGGCCCGCAGTTTTGGGCAATCCAGACGTGGTTTTCTCAAACACCGCTGCGTTGGTCCGCCCGGGAGAGTTCAGTCGCTTTGGTCGGATCGGCGACGACAGCGGCAGCCATCTCCGTCCGGCCAGCTACGCTATTCTGTGCGGCCGGTGACGATGTCGTGGGCCGCCCGTTCGACCCGTTCTTGGCGATCGGCCAACCGGCCAAGGGCCTCGACCAGTTCTGGTTCGCCTGCCTTTTCAGATTCGTCGGTCAGGAGCTGTGAGAAGCGGGACGTTCGCCGATTGACCCGAAGTTGCAGTGTCCTGATCATTTTCAACTCGGCTAGCTTGTCGACCAGTGGCTGCTCGCCTGGCTCGGCCGGCCGGCCTCCGGCCTGGCTCTGCTGCTGCCGTTCCTGCTGTTCCCGCTCGGCCCGCTCAAGGGCGGCAAGCAGCTCCTCGAGGCTCAGCACCAGGTCTTCGACGATGCCTTTCGTGAGTCCTTGCGTGTTGCCCTGCTTCAATCGGTTGGCGGCCTGCAGCGAGTCTTCCCGAATCTGTTCGAGTGCCTCAGGGATGGCCACTGCCGAGCCGTCATCCCGCACCAGGGTGAGGGCGCGGGTGGCGTCAGCTGTGATCGCCTGCTGCTCCCGGCCCAGGCGGGCGGACTCAAGATCGCGTTCCCGTGGTTTGAGAGCCTGCTTTTCGTCGGCCAGCTGGTCAAGGCCGCGCAGGACTGCCCGCTCGGCCCGCAGCATGGTGCGAACCCGGGCCTCAAGCCGCACCAGGAGCCGCTCGATCTCTTCTTCTCGAAGCTGCCGAAGAATCTCCTCCAGTTCAGCCCGGGCTGCCTCAAGCTCGGCCAGGGCCTTCTCCTGTTCGTCGCGGGCATCGCTGCGGCGGGCCTGATCGAGGCGTTCTTGGGCCTGTTCCATTCGGCTCTCGGCCTCGGCCAGCCGACGGCTGGTGCGGGCGGCCCGCGAGGCCTCGTCATCTCCTTGGGGCTCTTGCTCGCTCCCCTGCCCCGCTGACTGCTGACCTGGCTGACCGGGCTCGCCTGCTTCGTTCTTGCTGCCACTGTTGCTTGGTTCGCCGGGCTGTGACTCAGCAGCTGACGGCTCACCCTTGCCCGACTCGGATGGCTCTCCTGCCTCGCCATCAGCCGGTTTGTCCGTTGCTGGACCCTCACCCGGCTGGCCCTTCTGTGGATCACCCTCGGCAGATTCCCCGCCCGCGGCTTTGGCATTCTCACCAGCCTCAGACTTTTGC
>CAZKSP010000268.1:0-4137 GCA_964555385.1 uncultured Chitinophagaceae bacterium | reverse complement strand
GAAACGACGGATCGACTCCGGGAACGAGGCAAGTTCGGCCCGCGAGATGAGTCGATCGAAGCAGGGGTCAAATCGGTAAATGACCTGTCCGGCTGCGATTGGCTCGGCAGCGAAGACACCAACCCCCTCGATGACGCTCGGGCCGACGAATGTGTCGACGAGCAGCATGATTCAGTACGCCACAACATCTCCGCGTCGACGGAGATGAGGAAGGTGCGGTCCCAGAACCTGGTTTACCGCCGAGTGCGACGCTCTAAATCGACATCATGACAGATTTAAAGTGTTTGCAAGTCCTCGTGTTGCGCCAGCCAAAATACCCATGACTGGGCGAGCGAAGGGCCTTGTTCTGAACCAGCTGCACGACCCGACCGGGCAGGCGAGGCAGGGGAGGGGGGCACGAAAGGCGTGGCAAGTTGCGGCGGCAGGCAAAAGTCGCACAAGGCCCAATCTTGCCTTTCAGTCATTAAGACCGAGTGTCGATAGCACCCTCTAATATTCGGCATCGTGCGCCGTTCCTTCGGGCACTCGGCCGGGTAACTCCAGTCACCCAAAGGGTGTCTTTGTGCTGCGTTGCCCTGCGGTACTTCTTCTTGTCCTGATCTGCAGCTGCGTGGCAACAACTGCCATCGCTCAGGAAAACGCTGGTAATTTCTTTGGGGAGCCTGGAACTGTTGGCCAATTTGAGGCCTTCGACCCCATCCTCGAAGACAACGTCACAACACCGATGATTCCCGTCGGTCAGGACTGGTTTCTTTTTCCTCAGTCTGACCGGGGGGGCATCCGTGGATGGATCGACGGTGGCTTCATCGGCAATTTTGGTGCGCCATCCAGTAAGTTCAACGGGCCTTACAACGCCGTTGACCGCGCAAATGAGGCGATGGCCAATCAGGTTTATCTCATTGCCGAAAAAACACTCCCCGCCAACGGTGACCTCGGAATCGGCGCTCGGATGGATCTTCTCTATGGCGAAGACTATCTTCTTGCCGTTTCCTATGGATGGGAGACGAACTCCGGGGGGCCGAACTGGAATAGCGGAGAGTACTACGGGCTCGCAGTTCCACAACTCTACTGCAGCATTGGCACAGAAGAGTTCTCCGTGAAAATGGGACACTTTTACACAATCATTGGTTATGAAGGCGTCCCAGCGGTTGGCAATTTCTTTTACACGAAGGCCTACAGCTATCAGTTCGCTGGGCCATTCACCCACTGGGGCGGCCTAGCCACGTGGACGCCCAGTGAATTTGTTTCTTGGGAAGGGGGCATCGTCAACGGCTGGAACACACTCTCTGCGCCTTATTCCGATGCCAACTTCCTGGGACGCATACGACTAAAAAATACCGCGGACACCCTGACAGCCTCCTTTGCCATTATTACCGGAAACGAATCGACTAACTTTGATCCTGCCGATAACCCTTTCGTCCCCCTCGCATCGGCAAACCGTACGCGGTACAGCATGATTCTTGAATGCCGTCCGACAAACCGCTGGGAGTACCTCTTTCATCATTGGCTTGGCACCCAAGCCAATGGCATAGCGACGGGCGGTACCGCACTCTGGACGGGCATCGATCAGTATCTCTACTACGCGCTCAGTGACATCTGGAAAGCAGGAGCACGGTTCGAGTGGTTTCAGGACACCGATGGCACGAGGGTTGGACTCAGCCGCCCAAGCAATCCAAACCATATCCCGCTGCCTGGAAACTTCTACTCACTCACCGTTGGAGTCAACTGGATTCCAACCGACAACTTCATGATGCGGCCCGCCCTCCGCTGGGACTTCTATGGGGGCCCTGAATCCGGCCCGCGGCTACCCTTTGACGATGGGACAGCCTGGAACCAATTGATGCTTGGCTTTGATCTGATTCAGCAGTTCTGATGATTTGGTGGTGACGGACCGCAAGCGATACCACTTGGCAATGCCAAGCCCCGCTAAACGTTTTTTCCATCACTCGAAGGCCTGGTCACTGTTGCCGGGCTTGCGAATAACATCAGCCCCCGAGGCGTCCGACACCGCTTGTCTCCAACCAGACACGGCCTGCTCCTCAGAAAAGCACTTCTTTCCCATCCGAAAACCCAACATCACGGATGGACCAAGAATCGCGGAGTACGTCACAATACTTGGTGCGAGGACCCTATCGCCACCATCGCACGTCCGCTCGCCTTCGTCTCGACATCGTTCCGGAATCAAAGAAGTGGAAAGATAAAGGATAATGCAACATCGAGTTCAGTTCGTTCGCAAGCCAGCGACGTCTTTGCTGACTTGTGGCTTAATCGCATGCCTGTTGCCTAATTTCGCTGCAACTCCACTTGCTCAAACAGTGCCACCGGAGTCCGTGCTTGGCGACACAACAATCCCCTCCCCTGAGGACGTGTCGCAGGAGTTCCCGTATGGCATCACAGGCAAGACGCCACCGTCGCTGATCAAGATAGGCCACGAAGGCCAAGCGCCCTACCACAAGCACCGCATTAACCTCAGGCTCTTTCAAGGCTGTCCACAAATAGAAATCACCGAGGGTGGCAGGCTCTGGGCGACTTGGTTTGGATCTAACGTTCAAGCCGAACGGGCGCCGTTCCACAGAGATCAGTTCTCCGTGATATCGACCTCCGCAGACCATGGCAAGACTTGGAAAGAGGTGTTTGTCTTCGACCCAAGCGAGCTTCTCGGCGGCGGAGCATCTGACCCGATGTTGTGGAAAGACCCCAAGGGCAAGATCCGCTTCATTGGCGTCCGCAACGTGGATTTTCGAGGCAAGGATGAATTTGCCACTTCCGCATGGGAATTCACCATGCTCGACCCAGAAAACGAGTACACCACATGGACCAAGCCGCGGCTGCTTGGAAATAAGAATATGTCTGTCATGAAACCGCTCATTTTCCCTGACGGCACGATCCTGCGTTCAATGGATGACTTCAAACTTGTTGGCATTCCGGACAAGAAACGGATTCGCTTTTTGAAGGAAGACGCTGACGGCAAACCGATATTTGTTTCAGAATTTCCCCCTGACAATGACGCGGTGTTTGCCGAGCAAATGCCGATTTTCAGAAAAGATGGCAGCCTTTTCACCTTCTACCGCGCAAAGAAAGGCCAGAAATCTGCCGAGTCATTCGACGGCGGCAAGACCTGGCATCTGGGCGGCTACTACCCGCTACAGTTTTCGATCAACACCAAGTGCATACTCAAAAACCTCCCATCGGGAAGAGTCTTGTTGGTCGCCAATGACGTTCAACTGAAAGAAGAAGATGGCATAAAGACATACTACTTCACCGATAAAAACGGCATTGCTTGCAAGCTTGAAAAGCACCGGACAGCTCGCACCCGGATGACGGCCTATTTAAGTGACGACGACTGCAAGACCTTTTCGCATAAGATGCTCTTATGCGATGAAGGCGAGATCAGCTATCCTTCAGCAACACTCGGCAAAGACGGGGCGATCTACATCGTCTATGACCAGGGCCGTGGCGTAGTAGGCCAACACACAATCTTCCTGTCAAAAATCACAGAAGAAGACATTCTCGCAGGCAAACGCGTTAGCGCCGAGAGCTTCCTGAACAACATCGTAAGCCGGCCCAGCGACCACGGTGGCGGCCGCCGGCGAGGCGACAAGATTTAAGAGCTGCCAGCAATTGCATTGGGCCTGCCTAGCCGTAGAGTTGAGCGAAGCTTTGCGGCATCATCCGGCTTGGTGACGAGTCCCTGCTGGCTGCCTTTCGACTCCATCCACTGCAACATGGGAGCTACAGCCGGCTCGAACATGCCATGGCCATAGCCCTGAATCTCATACAACGTGACATCTTTGTGTCCGTTAACCTTGAGCATCCGCATGAAGTAGGCATTTTCTTCGTAGCGGCCAAGCATCTCCATCTCGCGGTCGCCCGTGATCAGCAGGATCGGTGGAGCGTCTGGCCGAACATGGTACAGCGGCGCAAACTCGTCCACGACTGGCTGCTTTGATGAGATTCCCCGTTCCTCGCGGATGGTGAGGTGGGTGATTGTGTGTCCGCTCAGCGGGATGAGTCCGGCTAGCTGATTGGCGTCGACCCCGCACTCAGCGAGCCACCGTCGGTCGATTCCAACCATGCTCGTTAAGTATCCACCGGCAGAATGGCCTGTGACAAAAATCTTTTTCGGATCACCGCCGT
>CAZKSP010000267.1:0-4149 GCA_964555385.1 uncultured Chitinophagaceae bacterium | reverse complement strand
TTCCTCGACGATCCTCAACGTTTTCGCTCGCCCGTCTTCCCTGCCACCGCATTGCATCGCGCTCCTTGGAATGCCGGCAAAACAATCCGAGCGGATGCCGGTCACGGCGGAGAATACCCCGGCAGCGATTCTGCCGCTATTACCCCCCGGGCAAGTTTCGATGGTGAAAAAGGATTCTTCATTCCGCTTGGGGGTCGGAATGACTACACCGGAGGCTCTGGCTTCATATGCACATCGACCTGCGGAAATGCAATTTCAATGCCTTCGGCGTTGAACCGCTCGTGAATCTGGCTATGAAGCTCGCTGATCGTGCCGAGCCTGTTGTCGAGACTAGCGAGATAGAACCGTACGACGAGGTTCAGCGTTGAATCGCCGAACTGTTCGAATGTGATGATTGGGGCCGGGTCAGCGAGAATGTCAGGGATGCCACTGCAAATTGTTCCCAGCAGCTCGATTACCCGCCGTGTGTCAGTGCCATAGGCAACCCCAACAGTCAGCTCAGCCCGATTGACCGAGTCGGATAGCGTCCAATTGATGACTCGGCCCGTGATCAGGTCTTTGTTGGGAATGACATATTCCTGGCGTTCCCAGGTGGTGACGGTGGTAGCGCGAATGCGAATTCGTGAAACTACGCCGGAAATCGAGTCAAGCGTCACGACATCCCCAACCCGAATTGGTTGTTCAAACAACAGGATCAGGCCACAGACGAAGTTGGCAACGACTTCCTGAAGCCCGAAGCCAAGGCCGACACTAAGCCCCGCCGCCAACCACTGGACGCTGCTCCAGCGGAGTCCAATTGTGCCTGCTGCCAGAAGCATTCCGCACAGTGCCAGCAGATAGCTGGTGAGCGTGGTGATGGCGTAGCGGGTGGCGTTGTCCAGCGGTAGCCGCCGCAGCAAAGCCGCCTCGAGCAAACCAGGCACGTTGTGGACCAACACAAATGTCAGTAAGAGCGTGGGGATGGCGACCAGCACGTTGCTCAATGCCACGACGCTCGTCACTGTGCCGTCAGCGGCACGCATTTCCCAGAGGACGACGCTGTCAAGGAATGACAGTGCTGGCAGGACTGGCGACCAGATCCAAAACAGCGTGACAAAAACACCCACAACAATGACGGCGTCGATCAGGCGACGGGTCTGCTGGTCAATCGCAGAGAGCTTCATCTGATTGACATGCAGCATTTCCGACGCTGCGCCGGCAGCCTCGGCCTGTTCACGCAATGCTGACCGCTCTTTAAGTTGTTGCAGGGCTATTCGCCGCTTTGAGACTAGCAGCCATCGCATTGCCACACCCTGGAAGACTGCTGCGCTAACGATTATCCAGATCGATTTGTAGAGTGACACAGTCAGTTCAGTCGCTGCAAAGGCGTAGCCGGAGAGGCTGAGCCCGGCCAGCAGCAGCGGCATTGCCACCACGAATGGCCGCCAGAGCCAGGCCATCCGCGCCAGCAGGCCACCGGGCCGACTCGCAAAAATTGCTGCGGTAACTCCTTTTTTTGGATCAAGCAGCCGCCGAAACACTGCTGCGACGAAAATCATCAGAATGCTGAAGACGATGCGGGCCAGCGGTGAAAGTTCGCTGTGCAGGTTTCGTTCAAGCAGTAGCAGGCGTGCTAAAAAGACAAGTCCGAGGCCGAGCAAGGCAGTGCGGCTGACGGCTCGTCGGAGCGGCTGGACCACGAGGTCGGACCAGGCAAAGTGATCGACCGCCACGCCGTGGGGCCGAATCAACTGGCGGAGAACTTCAAGCGGCAGAAAGACGAGCCCGGCGACCCAGAGCGCGTCGGCCGTGAAGGCTTCGGTCGATTCCGCTGGGGAAAACTCGCCTAAGAACCAGGAGACCGCCGCCAGTGGCAGCCAGACCGGAAGCGCAGCAAACACCGTAAAGACCAGCGCCTGAAGGGTGGGCCACAGCCGCATCGCATTCGCGCCACTCAACGAGCCGCCAAGCGCGATAACCCTCAGCACAAACCAGCGGTGGAGCACGATGAAGCCAATAATGGCAATCAGGATGGCGCCAGCCTGGATCGGTCGTGCTGCGATGCCAGAGACAAGTGACTCGGCGACGGTCTCCAGACGCCCTAGTTCGAGCCAGCTAGTGACGCGAACCAGACCGGTCACGTCGACGAGTCGCAGAGGCTTGTCGCTGCGCACCCAGAGGAGATTTGTGTCGATAAGCTGGTCGTATTGTTTGATTTGGTGAGACAAACTTCCCAGTTGGACGCCGAGTGGAATCAGCGTGTCGATCAGCCCGCGGTCGATGTCATTATTCATCGCCTCCAGCAGGGTTCGTTGCCGCTTGGCAATCGTCGGTAAGTCCTTCTGCGGGGCATCCGGTTGCGGTACGTCCGGCTTTCGCTGATCAAGCTCATCAATCAGAGTGTCGATGTCGGCCAGCATGTCCTGGGCGTCATCAACGGCAGCAGCCTGTTCATCAACAGAGTCAAGCAAGCTCCGGGTGCGGCCCAGCATCACCCGTTTGCGTTTCAAAAGAGATCCAGCCGACCGGCTCAGTCCGGAGCCAGTCGCCCGGTCGGATTCGACCAGGGACTCTGTTTCGTGAAAATCATTCCGTAGTGCCTCTGTCGCCTCGTGCAGTCGCAGTAGTTTTGTGTTCCAGCTTTGCAGCTCTGCCAGAAAAGGTGGCCACTCATCGAATAGTTCAATTGTCTCTTCCAACTCGGCAGCTACGGTTGCTGGGTCGGCCTCGGCGGCAGCCAGAAAGTCGCTGATTTTGGCTGCGACGTCGTCCTGGCGGCGTCGGCTGCGCCAGCGTGACACCTGGCCAATTGCCGAAGTGATGGCTGCCGCCCGGCGTTCGAATTGCTGCTGCTCTAGGGGCAACACCGGGGCCTCAGCCTCGTAGGTCACGAGCTTCTGCCGAGCAAGTTGCAACTCAGCTTCGGCAGCCTGCTTTTCCGCATCGGCAGCTCCCTGGAGTGCCTGGGCTACCAATGGATTGACACCAGCGTCGTCCGCCGGGGGCGGCTTGATTGCCGCCAGCTCTCCTTCGAGCTCGGCAATCTGTCGGGGCAGTTCCTTCGACTCAGTCCGACGGCTATTCACCTGCTCTTGAATTGCCTTCGAACGCGCAGTCGCACTGGCCAGGTCAGCTTCCAGCCGTTTGATAAGCGTTTCGATGTCAGCCGCAGGACTATCGGAACTGACTCCCTCACGATCGACCTCGAAAGGTCGTTCATTGGCGGCTTCAGCAGCCTGCTTCCGCGCAGCAGCAGAATCGGCCGCCGCCTTGAGCTGGCGAGTCTGTGCGTTAGCCTTGTCGCGGCGTTCGATGTATTTGAGGGCCCGTACAAGAACTTCCTCGCTGCTCCTGCGAATTTCCTCCGCGAGCGAATCGTCCTTGCGGAGTGTGTCAATTGCCTGTTTGATCCGCGCCGCATCGCTGTTGCTGACCGCGTCGGCACGAGGCGTTATGGTGGTGGGAGCATCAGACTGCGCGGAGGCAGGGCCCGACGTGGCTGCTGGGGTGGGTATCGCAGCGGCTGTCGCTGTCGCTGTCGCCGGAGTTACTTGGTTGGTCCGGGCTTGGTTGGGCTGCGGCTGCACCGGTTGCAGCGCCGCCTCTGGCTTGCTTGGCAACTGAATTTGTTGCGCGGAGGCAGGCGATGACGCCAGAATAGCCAGCAGTAGCGGCCATGCCAGGCCAGTCGTCCGTCGTTGCGTGATGCGGTTGGCAGGCCGCCGCTGGTCGAACGGCTTTCTATTACTTTGCAACCCACAACGAAAGCTGCCAGCCGCCGATCGCGTCGCGATTACGTGGATGTTCATGGCAGCAGTCTTTGCTGTTCTGAGAATCGCGTCAACATGATCCTGCCGCGGGTAATGGCCGAGGGCGGCACCACAGCGGGAAAAGAAGTGGTTGATCCTTGGGGACAATGCCGTTAGGGTTGAAGAAGTTGGGTGTCGCAGGAAGGCACTGGCAGGACGTTTCACGAACGCGGCAGGCGGGCCGCAAAGGTGCCTTATGCGAGAAAATCCCACCAGGGAGAATGCGGCAGCATCGACTGACAACGGAGGCGGAGCGAACGTCCCCACGATGTCATCCACCGCGACTCTCGAGTTGCTTGAGTACGCACCCCAGCAGCGACCGCTGATTGATGAGGTGCTTGACGGGCTCGGGGGAACTCAT
>CAZKSP010000266.1:0-4153 GCA_964555385.1 uncultured Chitinophagaceae bacterium | reverse complement strand
CCACCGGCCAGCCTGCCGCCGCTGCCGGAGGGCTTTCCAGCCAACCGGTTGGGTTTGGCCAAGTGGCTGTTTCTGCCTGAGCATCCGCTGACTGCCCGGGTGCAGGTCAACCGGATGTGGCAGCACTTCTTTGGCACGGGTTTGGTCAAGACCACTGAAGACATGGGGGTGCAGAGTGAGTACCCGCGGCACCTTAGGCTGCTTGACTGGCTGGCAGTTGAGTTCCGAACGAACGGCTGGAGCCAGAAGCAGCTGCACAAGCTTCTGGTGATGAGTGCCACTTATCGGCAGAGCAGCCGGATGACCCCGGAGCAGCTGGCCAAAGATCCCGAAAACCGGCTGCACGGCCGGGCGGCCCGGTTTCGTCTGCCGGCCATGGTGCTCCGCGACTGGGCCCTGGCCGCCAGCAGTCTGCTCGACCCGGCGGTGGGTGGGGCTCCGGTCTATCCCTACCAGCCCGACAACATCTGGGAGGCGCTCGCGATCACGAAGGAGCGAGACTTTAGCTATCCGCTCTCGCAGGGCAGCGACCTCTATCGCCGCAGCCTCTACAGTTTTTGGCGAAGGACGGTAGCCCCGGCCAACATGTTTGATGCCGCCAACCGCCAGACCTGCACGGTCCGCATCAGCCGCACCTGCACGCCGCTGCATGCCCTGACCACACTGAACGATCCAACCTGGGTCGAAGCCGCCCGGGTACTCGCCCAGCACAGCGCAGCGGCAGCCGACAGCCTGCCCGGCCGGCTGACCCACGCCTTCCGCCGTGTGCTCGGCCGGCCGACGACCGACTACGACCGCGAGTCGCTTTCCCGCATGTACGATCGCCAGCGGGCGTTTTTTGCTGCCGACCCGGACGCAGCTGCACAGCTGCTGAGCGTTGGGGCGAGCCCGCGAGATCAGTCGCTCGACGCGATCGACCTGGCGGCTTTGTCAAGTGTCTGCCTGGCGATCTTCAACCTCGACGAGGCCCTCACTCGTGAGTGAAGCAGTCGTAATGAAGCACCACAAAGAACACGAAGGGGCAACCGCTCTTTCACGAAAAGCCAGAAGCAGAAGCGACTGGACACGATCAACGTTTGACCGGACAACCGCGCACGAATCACCATGACGAACCTCTTCGCTGAAAATCTCGCCCGCGTCACCCGCCGTCGGCTGTTTGGCTCAGCGGGGCAAGGCATTGGGCTGGTGGCGCTGGCCAGCCTGCTGGGCCGCAACGCCCAGGCTGGGGTGAATGGCTCGTCTGCCCAGGTCGGACTTCCCGGCCTGCCGCACCATGCCCCGAAGGCCAAACGGATGGTGATGCTCTGGCAGGGCGGCGGCCCGTCACATGTCGACCTGTTCGATCCCAAGGCCACCCTGATCGAGCGGGGTGGCGAGGACATCCCCGAAAGCGTTCGCGGCACGACGCGGCTCTCGACAATGTCGAGCGGCTATGCCAAGTGGCCGGTTGTTGGCCCGATCAAAGGCTTCAAGCGGTATGGCCAGTGCGGCATGGAACTCAGTGAGATGCTGCCCGACGTTGGAGCCCTCGCCGATGACATCTGCCTGGTCCGCAGCATGCACACTGAGGCGGTCAACCATGCGCCAGGCGTCACCTTCTTTCTATCTGGCAGTCAGGTGCCCGGCAGGCCCAGCCTGGGCGCGTGGCTGGCCTATGGTCTGGGCTGCGAAACCGACGACCTACCGGCCTTTGTCGTCATGACCTCGTCCGACAAAGAAAAAAGTTGTGGCCAGCTGTTCTTCGACTACTACTGGGGCTCGGGCTTTCTGCCCAGCCGCTACCAGGGTGTGAAGTTTCGCAACACCGGTGAGCCGGTGCCTTATCTAGCCAATCCGCCGGGGGTGAGCCGGGCAGCCCGGCGGGCGTTGCTCGATGACCTCGCTGCCATGAACGCCAAGCATCTGGCCGACTATGGTGACCCGGAAATCGACACCCGTATTGCCTCCTATGAGATGGCCTTCCGGATGCAGGCCAGCGTACCGGAGCTGGTCGATTTTTCGGACGAGCCCAAGCATGTGCTTGACCGCTACGGGCCGGACGTACATCTGAAGGGTTCGTTCGCCTTCAACTGCCTGGTGGCCCGACGACTGCTGGAGCGGGGCACCCGGTTTGTGCAACTCATGCATGCCGGCTGGGACCAGCACGGCAATCTCTTCAGCCAGCTTGAAATTCAATGCCGCGACACCCAGCGGCCCTCAGCGGCCCTCGTGCAAGACCTGAAAGACCGGGGCCTGCTGGACGACACGCTGGTGGCGTGGGGGGGCGAGTTTGGTCGCACCCCATTTGGTCAGGGCGACCCGGCCAACCCCAAGGGTCGAGACCACTTCGGCAAAGCGTTCTCGTGGTGGCTGGCCGGCGGCGGCGTCAAGCCAGGGCACGTGCATGGGGTGACTGACGACTATGCCTGGAATATCGTGGCCGACCCGGTTCACGTACACGATATGCAGGCGACGATCATGCACCTGCTGGGCATTGACCACACCCGGCTGACCTTTCGCTATCAAGGCCGGCAGTTCCGCCTGACCGACGTCCACGGCCATGTGGTCAAGGGCATGCTGAGTTGAGCCGACGGTCACCCGGATAGACCTGCTGCCATCCAGCGGAAGTCGGGAGCGGACGCGACCGGACACGAAGCACGCCGTGTCACCACTGGTGATGCACGAGCGGGCGGATCAGGTCGTCGTATACCTGCCGCACAGCCGTGAGTGTTTCCGGTGGCAGCGGCGGCAGGTCGGAGGCGGCGGCATTGGTGGCGGCCTGATCGGGCCGGCGGGCACCGGGGATCACACAACTGACAGCGTCGAACGACAGAATCCACTTCAGCGCAAACTGGGCCATGGTCATCCCCTCCGGCACCAGCGGCCGCAGTCGTTCCACAGCGGCGAGGCCCGTCTCATAGTCGACGCCGCTAAACGTCTCACCCTTGTCAAAGGCAGCCCCCTCGCGGTTGAAGGCACGGTGGTCGGCGGCCGGAAACGCAGTCTCGAGGGTGTAGCGGCCCGCCAGCAGCCCACTCGCCAGCGGCACCCGGGCAATCACGGCCACCTTGGCGGCGGCTGCCGCAGCCAGAAACGCTTCGGCCGGCTTCTGCCGAAAGATATTGAAGATGATCTGTACGCTGGTTACGCCGGGGTATTGGAGGGCAGCCAAGCCTTCTTCGACCGTTTCGACGCTAACTCCGTAGTGGGCCAGTTTGCCAGCAGCCACCAGTGCCTCGAGGGCGGCAAAAACCTCAGGCTGCTGATAGACCTCCGGCGGCGGGCAGTGCAGTTGCACGAGGTCCAACCGCTCGACACCCAGGTTTTGCAGGCTCCGGTCGACAAAGGCCTTGAGATTGGCGGCGGTGTAGCCGGCGGCGTTATGAGGGGAAAGCCGGCGGCCAGCCTTGGTGGCAATCACAAACGGCTCAGCACGTTCCCGCTTCAGCCTGCCAACCAACCGCTCAGAATGGCCATCACCGTAGACGTCGGCGGTGTCGAAGAAGGTGACGCCACTATCAAGTGACTGCCGTAGGGTCGCCATTGCCTCGGCCTCGTCTGCCCCACCCCAATCGCTGCCGCCAATTCCCCAGGCTCCAAAACCAATCTCGGAGATCTGCCATCCGGTTTTGCCAAAAATACGGGTCTGCATGCGGTGCCTCGCGCGGGTTGTGTTTGAGCCGTCATCGTATCTGCCTCACAACATTGGTGACGCAACGTCACCAACGCCGCCGGTCGAATTGGTGCCGCTCCTGGGCTAATCGAGGCCATATAATCCTCTTATTTTGCAAAAAACCACCGCGGACCCCCCTCTTTCTCACCCCCCTGCAAACCCACAATTTTTCTAAAATTTCTGCTCAATGGCTTGATCGACGCCGTCCGAATCCATAGTATTCAGAGCTGGTGGGGATGAGCCAACCGGAATGGTTCATTACCAGATGCCTGTATTTGTTTTATCAGTCATCAGGAACTAGCACGGCAACCAAGGGGCAGGTGCTCGTTCTTCCGACCTTTGGGTTTCTATTTTCTCTCATGTGCCCGCAAAGGGTGGAGGAATTGCAATGAGTGTTTCAACACGCCGAGGGTTCACCCTCATCGAGCTGCTGGTCGTGATTGCGATCATCGGCGTTCTGGTTGGTCTCCTGTTGCCGGCCGTGCAACAAGCCCGTGAAGC
>CAZKSP010000265.1:0-4174 GCA_964555385.1 uncultured Chitinophagaceae bacterium | reverse complement strand
ATGAGTGCACGGGATACTGCTGCCAACGCCACTCACTCAGGATGGTCTGGCCGAGCAGGAGGCTGGTGACATGCACGACAGCACTGGCAGCAATTATGCTCCAGAGTAGACCACCTGAGGGTTCGTCGTGGTGCCGCATGGCGTCTTTCGTCCGTTTTTCCTCCCGAGCAGCTTATGAGTCTGAGTCGGGTGAAGAATCACCCGAAATGCTGCTGTCGCCAAACACAATCATACGCGGCGGGTAGGTGTCTCAGGAGGGCGGACATGAGGGCGACCGCAGATGCCACTTGGGAAGCCATGAGCCCAATACCTCATGGCGTCAATTTGGTGCCGTGTCACCAATGACTCCCACCAACGACACGAACACCCCTAGAAAACAAGTACGCCCGGCTGGACTCGAACCAGCGACCCTGGGATTAGAAATCCCATGCTCTATCCGACTGAGCTACGGGCGCGTTTGTCTGATTTTATCGAAGATTCTCCGAATCATACTCGGCAATGCAAAGACCCGCAGGAATAGCGATCGGGCTGGGTTTACCGGCCAGGGCGTGGCCGCCGATTATCGGGGTCGGAGCTACGATTTTTCGCTTGAGGTTGCTGGCTTACAGGTCAAAGGCCAGTCCTTCTGCTGGGCAGCGGCGTATTCTTTCATATGAAAACACCAGCCCACCGTCACCTCTCCACCCTGGGTCTTGCCTGTCTCCTCACGGCGGCAGGCATTTCAGCTGGAGCAGCCGATCCAACGTTCATCGACGACCAGGCACTGGCAGAGAGCTTTGTCACAGACCTGGCAAAACTTGTCGACCGCCGTGATCTCTCAGCCGGAACGGCCGCAATCAGTTCCCGAGAGGCGTCCAGCCAACTCATGCAGGCCGAAGGCCGTCACGTTCGACTACCACCGTCGCCGACCCTCTGCATCCTGAAGCCGGAACAGTCCCTCTATGAAGCCGTCGTGCCGGCAGTTGTTGTTGTCGGCTCAATCTATAAGTGCAACAGCTGCAGCGACTGGCATCTCGGCGGCATGGCCAGCGGTTGGCTCCTGGCCGACAACGGTCTCGTTGTCACCAACCACCATGTCTTTGGCGAAGAGGGTGACCACCGGTTTGGCGTCATGACTGCTGATGGCGAAGTCTTTGCAGTAACCACCATCCTGGCCGCCGATCGGGCCGGCGACGCTGCCATTGCCCAAATCGATACCCGTGGCCGGAAGCTCCCCGCAGTCGCCGTCGGCCCTCGGCCCGCCTGCGGAGAAGCTGTCACTGTGATCAGCCATCCAGCAGGGCGGTTTTACAGCCTTACGAAGGGAATTGTCTCGCGGTATCACAGGCAGCGGGACGAACCAGCCCCAGCCACGAACCGCAGCCCGGCCGCTGGGAAGGAAGGCGAAACAGCTGCCGCTCCCATTTGGATGAGCGTCACCGCCGACTTTGCCGTGGGCAGTAGTGGCGGGCCCGTGTTCAATGCCGACGGCGAGGTAGTTGGGATGGTCTCTCGGACGTTTTCCAGCGAAGCCACACGAAACCATCGACGCCGTAGCCAGTTCGGCACGCAGATGGTCTTCAAAGATTGCGTGTCACGTGACACGCTTGGGAAGCTGATCGATCCAGCCGGCTGAGCGACTGCTTTTAGACCGCTGCGATCCGCAACCACTTATGCATGAATCGCCCGGCCGTCGGCCGCCAGGGCGGCCTCTTTGAGTGCTTCCGGCAGGGTTGGATGAGCGTGACACACACGGGCGATATCCTCCGCCGTGGCCCCAAAGTTCATCGCAGCTGCCGCCTCCCCGATCAGGTCGCCTGCGGCAGGGCCGATGATATGGATACCAAGCACGCGGTCGGTCGCTGCATCCGCCAGCAACTTGACCTTGCCGGTGGTGTCATTGATCGTACGGGCCCGACCGTTAGCCCGGTACGGAAACACACCCTTTTTGAAAGCAACGCCGTCAGCCCGCAACTGCTCCTCGGTCCGGCCAACTGCGGCGATCTCAGGATGAGTGAAGACCACCGCTGGCACCAGCCCATAGTCAACATGGCACCAGCCCGACTGCATCGCCTCAACACAGGCGACTCCATCTTCCTCTGCCTTGTGGGCCAGCATCGGCCCGGGGATACAGTCACCGATTGCGTAAATGCCAGGGGCAGCCGTACGGAACTGTGCATCAACCGGAATCCAACCTCGCTCGTCAGTCGCCAAGCCGACTGTTTCCAGCCCAATGTCGGCCGTTGCCGGCTTGCGGCCAGTCGCTGCCAGTACCCGGTCACATTGAATCGACTCACGGCCCTCACATTCAACGATGCAGCCGGCTCCCTCGGCCCGGGCTGAGGTCACCTTGACCCCCAGTTGGATATCAAGCCCCTGCTTCTTGAACAGGGCCAGGGCCTCAGCCGCGATCTCATCGTCGATGCCCGTCAGGATTCGGTCAAAATATTCCAGGACCGTCACCTTGGCCCCGAGCCGCCGCCAGACGCTGCCCAACTCAAGCCCGATATAGCCGCCGCCAATGACGACGAGATGATGCGGCACCTCCGGATATGAGAGCGCCTCGGTACTGGTGCCAACCCGGTCACCGTCAAAGCTGATACCAGGCAGCACCACACTTTGGCTGCCAACAGCAAGAATGATTCGCTGAGCAAGTAGTTCGCTGGAGGATCCATCGGCCCCCGTTACCGTAACCCGACCAGGGCCAGCCAGCCGCCCCGTGCCCCGCACTCGGGTCACCTTGTTCTTGCCAAGCAGGGCCTCAATGCCCTTGGAAAGCGTCTGCACTACCGTCGCTTTGCGGCTCATCATGGTGGCCAGATCAAGTGAAACGCCACCGATCACCACACCGTGCTGTGCAAGTTCGCCGCAGGCAAGTTCGTACTTATGGCTTGACTCAAGCAGGGCCTTCGAGGGAATGCAGCCAACCCGCAGGCAGGTGCCGCCGAACCTGTCTTCCTTTTCTACAATGGCAACCTTCATGCCGAGCTGTGCCGCCCGGATCGCGGCCACATAGCCACCAGGACCGCCACCAATCACCACCAGATCGTGTGTCATGTTGTCCTCACCTAAGAGCCCTACGAAAACGGGCCCCAAGCAATCAGAAACCTTCGCCTAGCATCGGTCGACAAGCGGAAAGGGGCCAGGGATGCCCCTTTCAGCGTACAGCTAGCATTCGAGCATTAGTCGGGTCGGGTCTTCGATGGTTTCCTTAACCCGTTTCAGAAACGTCACCGCCTCACGGCCGTCGACCAGCCGATGGTCGTAGGTGAGGGCAAGGTACATCATTGGGCGGATCACCACCTGACCATCGATCGCCACGGGCCGCTCCTGAATGGCATGCAAACCAAGGATTCCGCTCTGTGGTGGATTGATGATCGGCGTGCTCATCATTGAGCCATAGACACCGCCGTTCGAGATCGTGAACGTGCCCCCTTGCAGTTCTTCAAGCTTGAGCTTGTTCTCGGCGGCCCGACGGGCAAACTCTCCGATCGCTTGCTCGATTTCAGCAAAGTTCATCTGCTCGGCATTTCGCAGCACAGGAACGACCAGCCCTTTGCCGCCGCCAACAGCGATGCCGATGTCGCAGTAGTCACGATAGACGATATGCGGGTCACGAAACTCGGCATTCACCTGGGGCACCGCCCGCAGGGCCTCGACTGCCGCCCGAACAAAAAACGACATGAAGCCAAGCTTTACCCCGTGCCGGTCGTTGAATGAGTCCTTGAATTTCTTCCGCACCGCCATCACGGCCGACATGTCGACCTCATTGAAGGTTGTCAGCAATGCGGCCTCATGTTGGGCTTCGACCAGCCGCTCGGCAATCCGCCGTCGAATCGGGCTGATCAGGACCGCCCGCTCGGCTCGTTCAGCCGTCGCGTCTGCTGCAAGGGCGGTCGTACCACTCAAGGCTGGAGCTGCGGCAGGCGGCGCGGCCGATACTGGGGCGACCGCCGGTGGAGCCGGTGCGACGGGCTGGGCAGACCCTGCCACTGCCGCCATGGCATCGCTTTTGGTAACGCGGCCTCCGGGCCCAGATCCTGCTACCGATTGCGGTGGCACTCCAGCTTCACCGAGTACCCGGGCCGCCGCCGGCATGACCGGGCCCGCTCCTGAGGCCACCGGTTGCACCGAGCCGATCATGGTGCTGCCTTCACGGCGGCGAACATCGACCGATTGAGGCTGCGGTGACTGG
>CAZKSP010000264.1:0-4189 GCA_964555385.1 uncultured Chitinophagaceae bacterium | reverse complement strand
CTGAATGTCAGCGACCGCCACTGCCTGGACGTCGGGAAACTTGAGCATCTCGGTCAGCACGTACTTGCACCGCGGGCCAAAGCCGATCACTCCGAGGGTCAACCGTTCACTGGCTGCCGGGGTGCCAGGCTCAAGCCCCAGTGCCCGGGCAGAGACGACCGTCGGCACCGTCACCGCCCCGGCTACCTGAGCGGCAGTGGCCAGAAACTCACGACGTGAGGAAGCCTGCCCCGGCTCTGATGGCTGGTCTGTCTGATGACTGAGTCGAAGAGGAGGTGTCATGGATGTGCTCCTTGGAGGCTGTTATTGCAGAAGGATCAGGTAGCCAAGCTTGCCGATGGAAATGGTAATGTATCACTTGAGGGCTGCTTATTCTCTTCACCCAATATTCACCCTGCCATGGCCAATCCCGACCGCGTGCTGGCTGCTTTTGCCCACCCTGATGACATTGAGTTCATGGCAGCCGGCACACTCTTGCTGCTCAGCCAGGCTGGATGGGAGACTCACTATCTCAACCTCTCGGGCGGTGACTGCGGCAGCATGACAACAGGGCCGGCGGAAACGCGGCAGATCAGGGCGACCGAAGGCCGCGCCGCAGCAAAAGTCCTCGGGGCGACGTTCCACGAGAGCTTCACCAATGATCTGCTGATCTTCTATGACGAACCGCATCTCCGGAAACTTGCTGCGGTTATCAGGCAGGTGCGGCCCCGGATCGTGCTCACCCACGCCCCCGCCGACTATATGGAAGACCACATGAACACCGCCCGCCTGGCAGTGACCGCCGCATTTTCCCGGGGCATGCCAAACTTCTCCACCGATCCTCCGTTGCCGCCATACGATGGCGATATCACCGTCTACCACGCGCTGCCCCATGGCCTCTGCGATGGCCTGCGGCAGCCAGTGTCGTCTGATCTGTATGTTGACATTACTTCCGTACAGCCGATCAAGCGGCAGGCCTTGGCGGCTCACGCCAGCCAGAAGGCCTGGCTAGATGCCACCCAGGGAATGGACAGCTATCTTGATGCGGCAGATGCAATGGCCCGCGAGGTGGGCCGTCTGTCGGGCCGCTTCCAATACGCCGAGGGCTGGCAGCGGCATTCGCACCTCGGGTTTTCAGCAACTGCTGGTGATCCGCTGGCCGAAGCACTGCCAGCCGTCCTTCTCCAACAATAGCCTGCGGACTCTCTCTGACTCTCTTGCTACTCGTTGCCGCGGACACGTCCCGTTACGCTCTTCTATGAAAGGCCACTTATGTCGCGACCGCTCAGCCGTATCGCCCCCGACTGGTGGGACTACACCACGCTCGATTCAGAACTCATCCGTGAGGCTGCCGCCCTCACTCCAGAGGATTTGCTTCAGCTCTCCCGACCGGGCTTTCAGGTGGTCTTCTACGACAGCCTTGAAGACTTCTACCTGGCCGAGGCTCTGGAATACGTCAACGCCTGGCGGCAGGCCACGGCCGACGACCCCGTCGGCATCTGCGGGCCGATTGGCCCGACGGAGCAGCTGCCGCTGGTGGCTCGGCTCGTCAATGAACTGGAAATAGACCTACGACACGCCCACTTTTGGGGCATGGACGAATGGATCGAGAACGGTCGCGCAGTGCCGGTGACGCACCCCCTGTCATTCGAGCGAGCCGACCGCGAACTCTGCTTCGACCGCATCCGGCCCGACCTGCAGATGCCCGAGGCAAACCTCCACTTCCCTCAGGCTGATGTCGGCCCCTACGTCGCCAGCTGGGACAGAGCCCGCTGCGCGGTGATGCAGGGCGGCCAGGGTGACATCAAGCACTGGGCCTTCAACGACCCCCTTCGCCGCGAGCCCCCCTTTACCGACCAGCCACCGCCGCCCGCGGAGTATCGCAAACTCTCCGCCCGTGTAGTCGATCTCCACCCGGTTACACTCGCCCAGAACGCTCGGACCAGTGGCGGTGGCAACATCACAATGGTGCCACAGCAAGCAGTCACGGTTGGTCCGGTCCAGACGTGGCAGGCAGAGAAAGTCTCTATCTGGCAGGCTGGTGTTCACGACAACCCGCTGGGCCAGCGGCTGACAGCCCTGATGATCTCAAAGAGGCTTGCTGACTCAGCTGTCCCGATGTCACTGCTCGCGGATCATCCCAACGTACAGTTCAACTACTACCGCAACGGGCTGGGAAGCTGCGCGGTGGAGATGCACTAGCTTTACGGAAAACTCAGGCGGATGCGGCCCTCGCCTTCAGTCGTGGTCTGTCGCGGAAACCAACGCCCGGGCCACGTCACTTGCCGCCAACGCAATAGACCGCCTCTGACGATCGCAGGAAGATTCGGCCACCCGCCAACGCCGGCGTGCCGCTGAAAAGCTCGTCGTCGCCGCCCAGTTGGTTCTCCGCAAGCACCTCATATTCGGGCTTTGCCGCAAGCACGAGGCAGGTGCCGTCGCGAAGCTGGGCATAACACTTGCCGTCACCGGCAACCAGCGATGCATAGACCCGATCTCGGACCTCATACCGCTCGCGGAAGAGTGTTTCACCGTCCACTGCCGCAAGGCACTGAGCCAGTCCCTTGTCATGCGACCAGTACAGATGGCCGTCAAGGAACAGCGGTGTTGTCACATTGGCACCCACCGTCACTTCCCAGAGCTTGTGTGACTCGGTCACATCGCCACGACCACCCGCCCGGACCGCAATCGTTCGGTTCTGCCGACCGCCGGAACAGTAGAGGGTGTCACCGACAGCGACGATACCGGGCACGACATAGTCGGGAATGCCCTGGCATGACCACAGCACCTTACCTGTTTCGGGCTCGTAGCCACGAATAGTGTCTTTGTGATGCATGACCAGTTCGGTCGACTTCGCTGCAGTCTCAACGAGAACAGGAGTCGTCCAGGCTCGGGTGACATCTTCGTTCCGCCAAACAACTGCTCCTGTCACCTTGTCGAGCGCGACGAGTGACTTCGACTCGATCGCCGCGTTGATGTAGACGAGCGAGCCGTACTCAATTGGTGATGCGGCTGCCCCAAAGCCGGCCACCCCTGTCCCAATACTCGTCCGCCACCGCTCGTTTCCGGCGAGATCACAGCAGACAACGCCTGACGGCCCGAAGGCAGCGTAGATCTGCTCACCATCCGAGCAGGGCGTTGGTGAGGCATAGCCGTGGTCAGCAATTCGAGGAGTTGCTTCCTGCTCAGCAGCCGATGGCTCAATAGTCAACTGCCAGCGCAAGGCACCATCCTTTCGGGAAAGGGCAATGATGTGCAACTGCAGAGCGTCCCGATCTCCAGGATCGTCAAGCTTCTCACCGTAACCGCTGTAGCCAGTCAGCACCACGAGGTCACCGACAATAATTGGACTGCTCGCCCCCCGTGCCACCTTGGTCTTCCAACAAATGCCATTGTCCTTTGACCAGGTCAGCGGCAGTGCGACAGTATCGCCAACAATGCCAGTTCCGTTCGGCCCACGGAACCGCTGCCAGCCCTCAGCCTGCCCACGACCCGCCCAAACGCCGAATACTCCGAATCCGATCAGCCAGCAGATATGCCAGCGTCCGAGCCAGTAGACCTGTCTGTTCATGAATGGCGGCCCCCTTCAAAAATTCTGCGGACCGACCACGTTCAGCACAGCCACCGTAGAGAGCTGCAGCGAGGACGGCTTTTCAGCATGCGGCTAGCTCAGCAGTTCAGGAATGACGGTTCCTTCACGGACGATCATCACCGGCCGACCGGTGCTGGTCTGGTACTCCCTGGTGGGATCAATACCCAGCAACTGATAGAAGGTGGCAGCAACATCATCGGGAGAGTGCCCATCATGAAGAGGCCCACTGCCAGTGCCGTCGGTCTCACCGATCACCCGACCTCCAGTCATGCCAGCTCCGGCCATCAGCATGAACATTGCCCGAGCATAATGATCGCGACCATTTCGCTCAGTGTTGATTTTTGGGGTTCGGCCGAACTCTCCCGTCACCAACACTGCGGTCGAATCGAGTAGTCCCTTCTGGGCAAGGCCACTAAAGAGCGCCGAAAGCCCCTCATCAAGCGGCGGCAATTGCCGTTCCTTCAACCGTGTCCAGTTATCGAGATGTGTGTCCCAGCCACCGAAAGAAATGGTGACAAACGGCACCCCATGCTCAACCAAACGGGTCGCCAAGAGGCAGCTCTGGCCAAAAGGTGTCTCACCGAATGGCGCTGCAAAAGATGGCGATTCGCGGGAAAC
>CAZKSP010000263.1:0-4189 GCA_964555385.1 uncultured Chitinophagaceae bacterium | reverse complement strand
GTTCCAGTAGCCCTGCATGACATTGGGCCCGCCGATCCAGAGCAGGCCCTCGCTGCCAACCGGCAGTTCGGCATTGCCTTCCCGATCGGTGATCCTGGCCATGCAGCCAAGAATCGGCCTTCCCACCGTACCCTCACGGGCATCGACCGGCCGCCCGGGCACATGTCGCGAGGGGGGCACATTGGCTGCCACCAAGGGGGAGAGTTCCGTCGCGCCATAGGCCTCACTGGGTCGTACGCCGAACTTTCGCTCGAAGGCATCACTGACCTCGTTGGTCAGCTTCTCAGCTGCGCCAAAGACCACCTCAAGTGTTGAAAAATCCTCGGCGTCTGTACGGCGAATATACGTTCGCAGAAAAGTCGGCGTGGCCATCAGCACCGTAGCGTGAAACTCACGTGCCAGTCGGCCGACCACCTTGGCGTCGAGCGGATTGGTGTGATAGACGACCGCCGGATCGAGGGTCAGTGGCACCCAGAAGGTGGTGGTGTACCCATAGGAATGAAAAAACGGCAGGATCCCCAGCGCCGTGTCAGCCGGTGAGACATGCAGCAGGTCGGCAATTGCCCGGACGTTGCTGCCAACATTCTCTACCGACAGCACAACCCCTTTGGGATCACCCGTTGAGCCCGAGGTGAAAATAATGGTGAGCACGTCGTTGGGGCTGATCTGGTCGAGTCCCAGCCGCCGCTCGAGCACCGACAATGGCAGCAGGGTCGCCTCAGCCCAGGCCTGCAGTTTCTGGCCAAGCGCCAGCCGCTGCCGGAGGGCAGCCGCATCGAGTAGCCGGTGGCCGACCTCAAGGTTCACTCGCGACAGGAAGGTGGGGCTCGATATCACATGATCAAGACCCGCCCGCTCGATACAGATGTCGAGGATCGGCTGTGAGGCGGTGTAGTTGAGGTTGACCGCCACCCGCCCCATCAGGGCCAGGGCCGCGTTGATGATTGCCGCCCCGGCGGTCGGCGGCAGCAGCACCCCAACTCGCTTTTCAGCCGGCCCGAGTGTTTGCTCAAGCACGAGCCGGGCAGCGAGGATGCGGATCAGCAGTTGCCGGCCGGTCAGCCTGGTTCCGAGAGAATCCGCCACTTTCAGCCGTCCAGCAGCCGCCCGCAGGCCGCGAAGCATGTTTTGGTGCAACAGTGGCGGTGTTGCCGAGCCAAGCTTGGCGGCAGCCCCAGCGGGGGAGGCAGTTGTCGGGGCTGAACTCGCAACTGGCTGACTCACGGCAGATTCTCTTAGGAGGGCACGGGCCGGGACTCCCCGACATGCCGCGGTGCGTTGTCGCGGCCACAGACCCCATTAGAATCAGCGGCACTCTCCCTGACCAGCATTCCCATCCCTGAACCATCCTCAATTCATGCCGAAGTACGACCCCGCCACCATCGAGCCGAAATGGCAGGCTTGGTGGGACGAGCACGACACCTTCCGATCCCCGCGGCTGCCGGCCACCAAGAAGGCCTACATCCTCGACATGTTTCCCTATCCCAGCGGTGATGGGCTGCATGTCGGCCACCCCGAGGGGTACACCGCCACCGACATCGTGAGCCGGGCTGCCCGGATGCGGGGCGTCAGCGTGATCCACCCAATGGGTTTTGACGCCTTCGGCCTGCCCGCAGAGGAACATGCCATTCGCACCGGCACCCCGCCACGGGAGAGTACCGAGAGAAACATCGCCACCTTCCGTCGCCAGCTGAAGATGCTCGGCTTCAGTTACGACTGGCACCGGGAGGTAGCCACCACCGACCCGGGCTATGTTCGCTGGACCCAGTGGATCTTCCTGGTCCTTCACGACACCTGGTTCGACCGCGAAAGCCAGCGGGGTCGGCCGATTGCCGAACTGCCGATCCCTGCCGAGGTGGCGGCGGCTGGTGAGCAGGCCGTCGCCGCCTACCGCGACGAGCAGCGGCTGGCTTATCAGTCGGAGGCACCAGTCAACTGGTGCCCGGCTCTGGGCACGGTGCTGGCCAATGAAGAGGTGATTGGTGGAGTGAGCGAGCGGGGTGGGCACCCCGTGGTGCGGCTACCGCTGCGGCAATGGATGCTGCGGATCACCGCCTATGCCGACCGGCTTGAGCGGGAACTCGATAGCCTCGACTGGCCAACGAGTATCAAGAAGCTCCAGCGAGACTGGATTGGCCGCAGCACTGGGGCAGAGGTCGATTTCTTCCTGCCACCGGCCAGCGGCGACACCGCCGCTGGCTTTGCAGCCTGGAAAGAGCACCGGGCTGACACCGGCTTTCCCGAGCATGCTCCTGACAATGTGCTGCGGATCTACACCACCCGGCCCGACACCCTCTATGGTGTGACCTGCATGGTGATTGCACCGGAACATCCGCTGCGGGCCCGGCTGACAACCGCTGACCGGGCGGCGACGGTTGAGGCCTACTGCGAAGCGGCCAGCCACAAGAGCGACCTCGATCGTACCGATCTGGCCGAGGGGAAGACCGGTGTCTTCACCGGCTCATCCTGCATGCACCCGCTGACTGGTGAACCGGTCCCAATTTGGGTGGCCGACTATGTGCTGGCCTCCTACGGCACAGGCGCGATCATGTCAGTGCCTGCCCACGACGACCGTGACTTTGAGTTTGCCCAGACCTTTGGACTGAAGATTGTCACTGTGGTTGAACCTGCCACGGCTGAGTCCGAACCAGCCGCTCAAGACGCCGCCGCCCCGCTCTTCACCGGCCGCGGCAGGGCAGTCGCCTCCGGCCCTTACACCGGGATGGAGACCGATGCGTTCATTGCCAAAGTTGGGACAGACCTGCGAGAGGCTGGACTCGGTCGGCCGGCAGTCAATTACAAACTGCGGGACTGGCTCTTCAGCAGGCAGCGGTTCTGGGGCGAACCTTTTCCAATCCTGCATGAGCTCGACAACGCCGGCGAACCGACCGGCGTTGTCCGGGCCCTCGACCCGGCGGATCTGCCGGTGCCGCTCCCTGAACTGACCGACTTTCGGCCAGGTAACACGCCCGACCCACCGCTGTCGCGAGCAGACGACAGTTGGCTCTACGTCGAGCGGGATGGCAAGCGGTATCGCCGCGAGACCAATACCATGCCCCAGTGGGCCGGCTCGTGCTGGTACTACCTACGGTTCCTCGACCCGACCAACGACCAGCAGTTTATCGACCCGGAAATCGAACGAGCCTGGATGCCGGTCGATCTCTACGTTGGCGGAGCCGAACATGCGGTGCTGCATCTGCTCTACAGCCGGTTCTGGCACAAGGTGCTTATGACCGAGGGCATGTCTCGTCACCCGAGCCCTTCGGCCGGCTCGTCAACCAGGGCATGATCCTTGGCGAGATGGAATTCACCGGTTATCGGGCGGCGGCGGGGGGCTGGATCTCAGCCGGCCAGCAGGGCGAGGCCGACACGCCAATGAAGATCCCTGCCGAGCAGGTCGAGAAGCAGGGCGAGCACTTCGTGCTGCGGGATGCTCCGCAGGTCAGAGTCGAGAGCCGGGCGTACAAGATGTCGAAGAGCCGCGGCAACGTGGTCAACCCCGATCAGGTAGTGCGGGACTTCGGGGCCGACGCGCTGCGACTCTACGAGATGTTCATGGGGCCGCTCGAGGCGACCAAGCCCTGGAGCACCGCCGGGGTCGGCGGAGTGCGAAGCTTCCTCGACCGCTGCTGGCGGCTGGTGGTCGATGAACGGGATGAAGCCCTCGCAATCGCGGCGCAGGTCTGCGAGGACGAGCCAACCGCTGAACAGCTACGGCAGTTGCACCGGACAATTGCCAAGGTCACCGCCGACATCGACTCACTCTCCTTCAATACCGCGATTGCCAAGATGATGGAGTTCGTGAACTTTGCGACACCGCTTGAGCGGCGTCCGCGGTCGCTGCTGACTCCGTTCGTGAAGTTGCTGGCACCGTTCGCCCCGCACCTTGCCGAAGAACTCTGGTTGTTGCTTGGCCAGGCTCCACCAGTGTCGTTGGCCGATTGGCCAGTGGCCGACGAGCAGTGGCTGCGGGACGAGACCGTTGAAATCCCGGTTCAGGTTCAGGGCAAACTCCGGGCCCGGGTCGTAGTGCCAGCCGATGCGGATGCCGCTGCCCTTGAAGCTGCAGCGGCGGCCGAGCCGAAAATCGCCGCCTTGCTCGATGGCAAGCAGATTGTGAAGGTCGTGGCAGTTCCCGGCCGACTGGTCAACTTTGTTGTGAAGGGCTGAGTCACCGGGGGGCAGTTTC
>CAZKSP010000262.1:0-4201 GCA_964555385.1 uncultured Chitinophagaceae bacterium | reverse complement strand
AAGATCTGCTGCGGTACGGTGAAATCAATCTGCTACGCGACATTCTTCCGGTGCTCGATAATATTGAGCGGGCAATTGAAGCGAGCGAGAAGACGGCAGATGTCGAAAGCCTGCGGGCTGGCTTTCGAATGACCGCCCAACAAATCGAAAAACTGCTCGAGAGCCACGGCTGTAAGACAATCGAAACCGAGTCCGTGGCCTTCGATCCAGCGGTGCACGAGGCAATCGCCCAGCAACCGGCCGGTGACGCTGCCCCTGGTTCAGTGGTTGGTGTTGCCAGCAAGGGCTATGTGCTGCATGACCGGGTGGTACGACCGGCACAGGTGATCGTGGCGGCCACCACCGAGTAGCGCAGCGACAGAGAAAAGCATTGCCTAGCGGCAGCGTGCCGCACGGGCATGGAGGCGAAGGTTTTCACGTCAAAAGGCACCCAAACGATGCCAACTTATGATTACGTCTGCGATGGCTGCGGCCATGCCTTTGAACTGTTTCAGTCGATGACCGACTCGGCAAAGAAAACTTGCCCGAAATGTAAGAAGCGAAAGCTCAGGCGTCTGATCGGCACCGGGGGGGCCATCATGTTCAAGGGGTCTGGCTTCTATCAGACTGATTACCGCAGTGATTCCTATAAGAAGGCGGCTGCGGCTGATAAGCCGCCAAGTGGCAAATCAGAGGGCGGCAAGAAGGAAGGCGGCAGTTCCGGCGAGAAAAAGTCGGGGAGTTCCGGTGGGAACTAATGATTTGCCATTGGACACAAAACGGGCTGTTCCTGTTACAATACGACCCAATGGTTACGCCTGTTCCGTTTTCAATAAGGAGGAAAACGATGCCACGCTGCCCAGTATGCGACGCCCAGGTGTTTTTACGATCGACTGGCGAACGAGCGGCCACTCCCACCGCACCATTCTGCAGTGATCGTTGTAAGTCAATCGACCTTGGCCGCTGGCTTGAGGAGTCATACACCGTCCCGCATGTCGGCCGGGTTGAGGATGATGACGAACTCGCGGAGGGGTATGACGAGACGCTGATCTCGCAGTGACGCGGGGGCCATGCCGTCTGTTTTGAAGCCGCTGGTCTGGTATTCTTCGGCGGCAACACTTCGGTAGTTTATTGATCGTTCACCACGAAGGTGTGAAACGCACGAAGGAATCGGGAAAGTGCCGCCGCGGAATCTCCCGGCGAACTGCCGTGCGTTGGCTGGCTTCCTGCCTCACGTTTCTCGGTGAATAAACAATACGAACATTTCGCGTATCCCTAAACTTCTTTTTGCCTCAGTCACAGATTATTTGCACATATGGCAGACACGCCCCCTCCCTCCCCCGCCGGCCGTGTTGTTCACGAGGTCGTCTGGAGCGACGCTTTTTCCTGGTGGATCCTCTTCAAGGCTGCAGGCATGGCCTTTGCGCCGACGGTTCTGGTGCTTGCAACCTTTGGGTCGCTGGCGACTTGGGCTGGTTTTTCATTGGCTGATGCGGTTGGCCTACCGGCGGTGACGGATACCCTGGGGACCGATCCGTCCGCTTCTGCCGCCTGCGGCAGTTGTGGAACGGTCGTCGCTGGCCAGCTGCCCACACCGAGCCGCGTCGCCCTCCCGATGGCCTTTGCCTGGGTCGAGGCCACCCCTGCGGCAGTAGCCGAGCTCTTGGTTCTGCTGAGTACCCCATGGAATCCTTTGGCGACCACGCAGGAATTCCTCGGCAGTCTGGCCCGGGTGGTCTGGTTTCTGCTGGTCTGGTCGATTGTGGCGACGGCAATCACGCGGCATGTCGCCCTTCGACTGGTCGACGAGGAATTGCCGGGGCTTGTGGAGGCGATTCGATACGGTAGTTCGAAGTGGCTGGCCTCGTTCAACGCTGCGGCGTTCGTCTTTCTTGGATTGTTGGCTCTGTCCGTACCGGGAGCGTTGCTTGGACTGCTGATGCGGCTTGATTGGGGGCTTGCCGTTGCAGGAGCGATCTGGCCTCTGGTGCTGCTCGGGGCGGTGGTGCTGGCCATTCTGGCAATTGGGCTGGCCGCCGGCTGGCCACTCATGGTCTCGGCTGTCGGGGTTGAGCGGGGCGACAGTTTTCAGGCAATTTCGACCGCCTTTTCCTATCTTTACCAGCGACCGATCCATTTTGCTTTTTATAGCTTGATGAGTTGCGGTGTGGCCGTGCTCGCCTTTTTCGCGGCGGCCCTTTTTGCTGATACCACACTCACCTTCGCCCTCTGGGCAACAAGTTTTGGCATGGGCCATGACCGCACGGCTGATGTGATCGGAGCTGTGGTCCGGGGGGCGGCTGATCCTCGCTGGGGCATACAGGCCCTGCAGTTCTGGACCGATGGACTGCGGGCCGTTCTCGCTGCCTTCGGCTGGGGCTATTTCTGGGCGATTGCCCCTGCCATCTACCTGCTCTTGCGGCAGGATGTGGATGCCACCGAACTGGACGAGATCGTCCTCGACGAACCGCCGGGAGCCTCAACCTGAGGTCAGTTCTCCGCCGGCAGTTCGGTCCACCGGCGGATCAACGACGGGAAGCCCCCGAAAAGCTCGCCGCGGCTGACAGCCTCGTCCACACCTGCGGCCACTGCCTCTTCCAGACGCTGCTTGTGCACATGCGGGCCGAAGGCGATCAGCTTCGCAGGTGGCTTTTTTTCTGGTAGGCCGTCGAGCAGACCCAGCACCCTCGCCACAAGTACCGCCGGGTCATCGGCAAAGGCCTGCACGTCGAGCAGCACGACATCATAGTGGCTGCCCCGGGGAGCGTCCTCGAGGCTGCGGAGCGTTTCCAACAGGCCGTCAGCCTGCCGGGTCAGGCCCGCTAGCTTACTGGTCGACATTAAATCGGGCGAGATCAGAAGGATCTGGAGTGACTGGGGCATAGGGGCTTTAAGGTTGAAGAGATTCCGCCTGCGCCACCACCTTAGCGTCCCCGAGATCACTCCGTCGAGATGAACTGGGGGCGGCCCCGCTACACATCCCGCCAGCACGTGCCTGGAGCTGTAATTTTTAGCCCAAATCGCAAACGGTGAGGAACTGCGTAATCTAAACGCAGAAATACCTTCACTCAGCTCGTGCCTCGGGGTTTCAGGCGATCCCCGGCGACCAGCGAATTATCCCAAACCGCGTGTTGGGAGGCTCGCAATATCTCTCGCTGGCTTATGGGGCGGGACGGGGCACAGCTCTCCAGTGCGTCAAAACCGACACAGCATCCGTGCCAAACACCGCTGCGATGGACGGCTGCATCCACGGATTGCTAAGGCTGCATGCCAACCACGTCGGCGTCGAGTATCGCTTCAATGCGAGTTGCGAGATCCTCCAAGTGGGCGCGGCTAGGATCATCCAGAATGATCTTTGCCTTGTCGCCATTGGACCGCTTGAGCAACTTCGCGATTCGGAGGGCCAGCCGCCGCAGTTGCAAAGCCGCCAGTGCACGGGCGTCCGGTGGCGGGCTGCCAGCATGGCTGATTGAAGTTCCGTGCGAACTTGAGGTGATTCTTAGCGAATGCCCCGAACGGCCGAGCGCCAGGCTTCCCAACTCCCCAAGTGCTGCCCGTTGGAGGTTGCGGCGGAGGCTGGAAATGGCCGGCTTTCGCGCGGTGTAGCTGCCGTCAGCCAGATCCGCCACCTCGGCGAACACAGCCTGGGTGAGCCGGTCAAGCAGTTCAGCCACGGTAAAAGCATCTTCATCGGCCGGTAATTTCAGTTCGCTGTCGGCTAACCGTGTAAGGGTACGAGCATTGAGCAACTGGTCGAGTATCCGCTGCTGCCAGAGCAACACCACCTCATGCACCGGATAGTCCTCACGGTCGACCGGCTTGGCCCCCCAGTGCAGCCAGCGGGTCGAGACCAGCTGGTTGTAGAACGCAGGCGGAAAGCTGAACGGCTTGTCGCTGAAGACCTGTTCGGCGAGCAGGTCGAGGGCCTCCCGTTGCTGCTTGGCATCGACCACCCTGAACGGTGGTGGTGCCCCGGGGTCGTCACGATGACTCCGAGAGCCATGCAGGCCGCCGATGAGCCGAGAAGCAATGAAAGCCGCCTGACCATGGGCGGCCAGAAGCACTCCGAAGGCCTGCCGGACCCGCTCGTACCCGGTGTCGTCGGCGGTGAACCGCTCAACCAGTTGGGGAATAACCTCCTGCACAAGCGCGGCCCGTTGCTTCGCGAAGGCAATCGGGTCACTGCCGAGATCGTAGCGATTGCTGAGCGGATCGGGGTCAC
>CAZKSP010000261.1:0-4203 GCA_964555385.1 uncultured Chitinophagaceae bacterium | reverse complement strand
GAAAGTTCGTGGGCGTCTTCCATCGGCACCAGCACGCCACATTTTTCCTTCAAAAGTTCATCGCATCCGCCGGCGCCTTCGAAGCCGACGGTGGGAATACCTACTTCGAGCGCTTCCATCACCGTGGTGGGGTAGGGGTCTTCTCTCGAGGTAAGGGCAAATACATCCGAGCCGGCATAAAACAGGTCGGTATTGTCCTGGCGTCCGGGAAAAATGAAACGCTCGCTGAGTTCATGGCCATCGAGTCGCTCCTTGATTTTCTCTTCCATGTGGATATGCCAGTGGCCGATCCACACAAAATAGACATCGTCGAGTTGGGCGCAACACTCAAGCCCGGCCTCGACAAAGAGGTCGATACCTTTTCTGTGGTCGAGAAATCCTACGCCCAGGACAATCTTCGATACCTCTCCGATTCCCAGTAATTCCCTCAATTCAGAGCGGGCCTTTTCTTTTTCTCCCAGGTAAGCGTTGTTTTTGTACAGGCCCTGCGGTCGAATCACGATTCGATCATCGGGCACTGGCGCGATGTCGACGAATGAATCCCGCACCGACTCAGCGGCAAACACCACCTTGTCCGCTTTCTCAGCGATCGCCCTCGCATGCTCTTCGAGCTTGTTGTCAAGAATCACGTTTCGCAATTCATGCACGAGGCTAATGCAACGCAAACCAGCATCCGAAAGCGTTTTGAGAAACAAACCGGACACGGTTGTATTGCAAATCGCGAAATCGTGTCCTTCTTCCACCAATCCAAGTGCGAGTTGGCGGGCTTCCTCGCCATCTCCCCCAGCCTCTTCTCCCGCCAGGCGCCGTACTTTTCAGCAACAGCGTGAGTTGGGTCGGCCAAAAGCGTGAACGGCAGGTCGTATTTCTTCCTGAAGCGGGCATGGCTCTCGGGCCCGTCTGGACTGACGCCCAGCACCACGGCGTCTGACGCCTCTAACTCGGTAATCGTGTCGCGAAACCCGCAGGCCTCTTTGGTGCAACCGGGTGTGTCGTCCTTGGGATAGAAGTAAAGCACGACCGTCTTGCCTCGCAGGTTTGACAGCTTGAGTTTCGTGCCGTCGTGCGTGGCCAGCGTAAAGTCGGGAGCCTTGTCGCCAGCCTCAATCCAGTCGGCCATGAGGGGGTTCCGAGGGGGCGGCGACTAAAAAACTATTCGTCAGCCTCGTTTTTGCAGGTGGCCCAGACGCCACGAAAAACAGCTGGAAACAAGAAGAAAGCACGGGCGAAGGCAAACATCAGGCAAACCCTCCTTGGTGGACTCCGAAGAGACTACCAAAATCCGAGAAATTCACACTCCCCTTGGGCAAACGGACTGCATACACTTGATTAAAGCGCATGTTTGAAACGGCGATTCATGACCATGATAAGTCCCGAAAACGAGCCAGTGACGTTCAGTGGACCGGACGATCCGCGGGTGCGGATATTGTCGGCCGCTGGTCAAGAGTTCGCAGAAAAAGGCTATGAGGCGGCCACCGTCCGCGACATCTGCACGGCTGCTGGCGTCAACGGGGCTGCCGTCAATTACTACTTCGGTGACAAGCAACGGCTCTACCTTGAGAGCGTCAGGCATGCTCATCAAGAGCGGGTCCGTCAGGTGCCCCAGCCCGACTGGCTGCCGGGAACCCCGCCTGAAACGAAGCTGCGGGATTTTGTCGGCAACATGATCGAGCGGATGCTCGGCTTTGGTCAGCCTCCATGGCAGGTGCGGCTCATGCTCCGCGAGATTCTTCACCCGACTGACGCCTGCCGGGAACTGGTCGAGGACTACATCCGCCCGCACTTCACCATGCTGGTGGCAATCCTCGACGAACTCGTCGCCGGCAGTCTCTCGCAGGCGGAGCTGCGTCGGGTCGGCCTGAGTGTTGTCGGCCAGTGCTTCCTGTACCGGGCCGCCGGTGACGTTGTTGGCATGCTCATCCCGGCAGACGAAATCAACCGCCTCCATACGCCCAAGCAACTGGCCGATCATGTTACTGCCTTTAGCCTCGCCGCCCTCGGCCAAGCGGCACCATTGTCCGGCTCTCGGGCCCGCCGCGGCTCGCCGTCAGGTCAGGCCTGAGCCATCCCCATGAATGTTTGTTGAATCAACAAGGAACAGACGCCCGACATGAACATCGTTCGCACCATTTTCAGCTGGGTGATGCCGCTGGTTATTCTTGGTGGTGGAGTGGCCGCCTTCATGGCCCTTGGCAGCCAGCCGCCCCCACCCCGTCGTGAGGCGGACGCCAACCCGGCGGTGATGGTCGAGACGCTGCCGGTTGTCCGCGAGCCCGGACAGATCGAAATCGACTTTGACGGTGTCGTCGTGCCGCTGCGGGAGGTGACGCTGTCGGCGGAAACTGGGGGCCGCATTGTCGAACTGGCGGAGGCCTGCCGGGGCGGCAAGTTTGTTAAAAAAGGGACTCAGTTGCTGGCGATTGACCCCCGGGACTACGAACTGGAGGTGCGGCGGCTCGAGCAAGAGCTCAAGCAGGCGGTGCTGACGATTGAAGAAACTGACGAAGAGATCAAACAGAACGAACGTTCCGTCGGCCTGGCTGAACGGCAGGTCGCCCTGGCCCACCGCGAAGTCGAACGGCTTGACGGCCTCAAGTCGAGTCGGGTGGTCACTGAGGCCGACTTTGAGCGGGCGCTCCGGGATGAGCTTACAGCCGACAGCAATCTTAATGGTCTACAAGGCCAGCGGCGGGTGCTGGCCAAGCGACGGATCAGGCTGACCGAGGCCCAGACGCTGACTGCCACCATGCTCGAACGGGCTCGGCTGGATCTGGCCCGCACGCGGATTGTCGCCCCCGTCAGTGGCATGGTGGTCGACTCGATGGTTGAGGAAGATTCGTACGTCAGCAAAGGCACGCCGCTGGTGACGATCGAAGACACCAGCGCTGCCGAGGTCCGGGTGAGCCTCCAGATGGATGACGTGGCCCGCATCTGGAGTGACACTCGGCGACCCCCGGGGGGCTCGCCCTACGATTTTCCCGATACCCCGGCGACGGTTGTCTACCGGATCGGTGACCGCCAGTATCGCTGGCAGGGAGTCCTCAAGCGGCAGGAAGGCAAGGGACTCGATGAGCGGACCCGCACGCTGCCCTGCCGGGTGCTGGTGGCCGACCCGACGGCCGTCGAGGCGCTCGATCGCTATGGGGCGGCGTTGCCAACGCTGCCTGCCGGCACCCCGCTGTCGCTGATCCGCGGAATGTTTGTCGATGTTCAAGTGCAGGTCGAAACCGATCAGCCGCTCGTCTCGGCACCCTGCGAGGCCCTGCGGCCCAATGGTGATGTCTGGGTGGCCCGCAGTGGCCAACTGACCATCATGCGGCCGCCACTGGTGCAGGTTGATGCCGGCCGGGCAACTTTTGAGTCAAGTCCGGACGGACTGCGGCCGGACGACCGCGTTGTGGTCAGCCAGCTCTCGAACGTGCGGGATGGCATGGCCATTACTGAAGCTGGAGAGAGCCGTGATCCGGTGATGACCGCGCAGACGCCAGAGTCGGGTGAGGCCAGCCCGCAACCCACTGAGTAGTGATCGCCGGAGATTCCCATGCGCAGCATCATTGCCTGGACCGTCAAGAACATGCCGGCGATGAACACGCTGGTGGCAGCGATTCTCATCGTCGGTGCGATGAGCTTTGCCAGCATGCGGCGGGAGGTTTTTCCGGAGTTTGAACTGGAGATCATCCTGGTGTCGGTGCCCTATCCTGGTGCGACTCCTGAGGAGGTCGAGGAGGGCATCTGTCAGAAGGTCGAGGAGGCCTGCCGTAGCGTCACCGGCATCAAGAAGCTCACCAGCGTGGCTCAGGAAGGATCGGGCTTTTGCGTCTTTGAGCTCAACTCGAACGTCAAGAATGTTCAAAAGGTGCTCAGCGAGATTCGCTCGGAGGTTGAGCGGATTCCGAGCCTCCCGGAACTCGCCGAGGATCCGAAGGTTGAGCAGGTGACCCTGCGGAATCCGGCCATCAAGGTTGGCGTGCTCGCCCCGCGGACTCCAGGTGAGGTCTCGGAGGCGGAACTCCGGGATGTCGCCGAGGTAATTCGCGACGACCTGCTGGCATTGCCAGCGGTTTCAGCCGCCAACCTGCAAGGAGCCCGCGACTATGAGATCGACATCGAGATCGCTGAGCGGACTCTCCGCAAGTACGGCCTGTCGCTGCGAAATGTCGCCGACATTGTCCGGCAGGAAAATCTGGAAATGCCCGGCGGCAC
>CAZKSP010000260.1:0-4218 GCA_964555385.1 uncultured Chitinophagaceae bacterium | reverse complement strand
CATTTGAAGCCGGGTTTTTTGACCTGCCCCCTTTAACCGAGACCGCATTTGGAGCGAGAGTCCCCGTGTTGTCGTAACCAAGGGAGAGCGGCAATGCCACGAGGCAAGGGAGTGACGGCGGAGCAGATTATTCCGAAACTTCGAAAGGTTGAGGTTGAGGCTCTCGGCAGGGAAGACGCTTGCGAAAGCTTCGCTGACCGTCTTATGCTCGGGCTAAACATCTTGCTGTGGCCGGTATTATCTTGTTGCAGGCTTTGTGGGGCTCTATAGATTCATCGTTGTGTCGCGAGGGAGACGTTCGGCTTTTAGCTCAAGCGGTGTTCAATCGGATGCAAGAGAAAACGCACAAGAGTGAGTTGGCAGATAAGTGGGACAGGATATTTCGCGATATCTGTCGTGAAATTGTCTGTCCGCCGGCATTGGTTGAACAGGATAATGATGGCCGGCATCTTGAGGTTGGGTGGCAGAGAGACGCCGCTGGTCTGGATGAAAGCGGCGTGCTTCATGCGGAGTTTCTCAATAACGCCGAAGACGATGCCGATGCTGCCACGATGCTGGGTGGGGCGGGCGATGTCGGCAGTGAGATTGGCAGCGGTGTGTTCATTGAGGGAGGCTTCAATCTGGAGGGCGATGACTTCAAACCCTGGGACGTCGATCTCGGCGAGTTCATGAATGACGTCGAAGAAGACGCCGACGCTGCCACCATGCTCGGTGGCAATGGTGAGTTCGACCTGGATGCGGAAGCAACGGCTGACGATCCGAGCCAGTCAGCCGACCTCGCCTCAGAGTCACAGGCAGGGGGCAATTCGAGCTTTTTTGACCAGTCTCAAGGGCCAGCCGACTCAAGCTTCTTCGATCAAGCCGAGGCCGGCCCAACTCCTCTCAGCGAGATGGCATCTAGTTCGATGCTCGGACCGGGGCTTGGAACCACGAAGTTCACCGGCTGGCAGGTAACCGGTCTGATCTGCTGCTCGCTGCTGCTGCTGTTTGGCGGGCTGCTCACCTTTGATCTTGTCCGCACCATCGGCAGCCCGAACGATATGCCGCTGGCCAACCCGATCGTTGGCGGTTTGGCCGGGGTGTTCGGCTGGAACTAAGGGTGGATGAATATTCGTGATGGGTTGGGGAAGGCTCATCTGTCGCCTTCGCCACCGTCCGTCAACAAACTGCGAGATCTCAAGCCCACTTTTGGCGAGCACTGTTGCAACCGCCCCCCGGTCGCCGTCAGTCGGACCGGCGGTGCGCACAACGATTGACGGCTTACTCCGTAAGTTCGAGTAACGACGAGTCAGCCAAGGCAATTCATGCCCGCCGTGACCACTGACCACCACCACATCGGCTTGAGTTGCCTTGAGCAGTCTCCCCAAATCTTCCCCGCTACTGCCATGGTGTGGCGCCACCAGCAGGTCACACGTTGGCAGTCCGGCAGCGATGAACCGTCTGAGTGACTCTCCTTCCAGGTCACCCGTAAGGAGCAAGCGGCGATCGGCTGCTTCGACCGCCAGCACAAGGCTCTGCTCATTATCGCTAGCTCCTGCAATCAGCGAGCTAGGGAGAGGATGAAGCACTCTGGCAACACACTGCGGGTCAAGTGCTATGTTGTCACCAGCGATTGCTGTTCGCACCGGCACCTGCTGCCGCCGTAGCTGCTCAACAAGCCCACGGGCTACGGCTGACCGACTAATCAAAAAAGCCTCCGGCACAACAACCTGCCGCACACGAAACCGCTGCAATAAGGCCGGCACACCGTTGAAATGGTCGGTGTCAGCATGAGAAAGCACCAGGCAGTCGATCGCCGACACACCTTCCGCCTGCAAAACCGCAGACATTGATCGTCCAGCCGCTGTCGCTGCCCCGAGCCTGCCAGCGTCGTAAACAAGACAGCGGCCGGCCGCCGTCCGGACAACAATGCCGCAGCCATGGCCCATCGCGGCGAATACCACCCGCGTCTGGCCACCACCCACGTTCGGGACCAAGATGACCGACAGTCCGATTATGCCCCAGCAGCCAGCAGCAACCGCAAATCTCCCACCCCGCCCACTGAACGCGGCGCGATGGCCTTGATACGACTGCACGGGCCAACTCCCGCCCCGCAGCCGCGGTTGGCCCTCACGGGCCTCGTACCAACTGAGCAACAACCCTCCCAGCAGCAAATACCACCCAGCCACCCACCAGCCCGGAGGAGCGGCAAGGCTGAGCGAGCTTCCCGGAACTGCCGCCACCGTGGTTACTGTTGTCTCAAGCAACTCCGCTGCCTGGCCACAGACACCGCCAGCCAGCCAGCCGAGCGGCGGAATCAAGCTGCCGAGTAGCAGGCATACCAATCCGGTAGCAAGTACAACCGACACCAGTGGCGACACCAGCAGATTGACCAGCACGGCCGCAGGGGAAATTCGATGGAAACTGGCAGCCACCAGCGGAGCTGAGGCGAGCCATACCGCAAGGCTTGAGAGGAAAAGCCGAGCGATCAGCCCACCCAGGCGGCGTAGCCGCCGCTGCCATTCCGGTCTCGTCGATGCAATCAGCCGCGCGAGTGGATCCCTCGAGCGGCGCGGCGTGAGCCAGTGATTCACCGTTAGGAGCACGGCCGTTGCCAGAAAGGAAAGCTGCGTTCCCACCGATGCTACGGTCGCCGGTGACCACAGCAGGATTCCCACTGCTGCGAGGGCCAGTGGCCGCAGCCCACCCGACCGACGTTCCAGCCAGACGGCCAGGCAGGCAGACCAGAGAAGTATAGTCGCCCTCACCACGGGTATCTGGCCACCGACAACCGCCGCATAGAGCGTGATACTCAAAGCCACGATGGTCCAGGCTGAACGACGAGGAACCGCGACCCCCTGCAGGACACCAAGTAAAGTCGCAGCAAGCAGTCCGACATGCAGCCCCGATATCGCCAGGATGTGGATGGTTCCGGTGGCGACAAAACGATCAACAGCCGACCGTGGGAGTGTCTCGCGACGCCCCAAAAGCAGTGCGGCAACCAGTGGCCGTTGAGGCTCTGGCACCAACCGGTTCAACTGGGCCGCGGCGGCCTGATGAAGGTGTTCAACTAACGCCGCTGGCGACCACCAAGCCGCCGGCCGCACGAGCGTAACGCCCGACCAATCACGTACCCGAATCAGTGACAAATCGCGACTTCGCTGTGCCTGTTCGGCAAAGTCAAACTCTCCCGGGTTGAGGGCGGGCACCGGACGGAGCCCGCGCCCGAAGAGCCGTACCAGGCTGCCGGGCGGCATCGGCCGACATGGACCATCGACAAAAACTCGCGCCTGTCCCGCCACTGGCTGCCATCGCTCATGATGGCGTGCGGCAGTAATCCGGATCTGCCACTGGCAGGTTATCCGGGCAGGACCGGCCCGTGAGAAATCGCTAGCAACCGGTCGGAGTCGGGGGGCCTGCAGCACTATCCCCTCCACGGCGACCGGTTGCGGGCTTTCACGCAGATTCCAGGCGAAGTCCTTTGCCGGAAATAACCGCACCCTACACCAGCCCCAACCTGCTACACCCAAGGCGATGCCTGCCAACATCAGAACCCAAGGCAGCAGCACCCGCGTGGGAGGTCGCCGCTGCTGAACCATGGGTGAAGCGATGATTAGCACGACGGCTGCAATGATGAGTCCGCCAACGTGCCAAACCGTGAAGGCAGACCAGCCAGCAAGCCCTGTTCCCAGCCAACAGCCGGCAGCCACCGCTCCTGCCACCGCCACCAAGGGCGGCACCTCAGGAAGCCAGTCACGAGCAGTGCCTCCCGTCCAGCCCGGCGGACGCCTTCCACAGCCAACCCAGCCCACTGTCAATCGATCGAATCGCATGGCTCCGAAGCCTGAACCCACTTCCAAGGGCAGCCCCAACTGGCACACCCGTCTGCTTGATAAAGCGGAAGCGGCCCCTTACAGGGGCAAAGCCAATTTGGCGTCTCAGGCTAAAAGCTGCCAGATAGCCTGTTGACAGCCATTTTGTTGGGCAAATCGCCAATACGCGGCGCGACGCAGACCGAGTCCCCTCGCGTCTACAGAGGCTAGAGGACCCCACTCCTACCACCAGCGATAGCCTGACGGACTGTAAGAACCCTCACTCAGGTTCATCACTCCGACCTGACTAGCCCCACTGACAATGGCCACTGGTCAAATGGCCAACCCTACGCCACTGGCAGGCGACCTACTTGCTCAGGGCTTGGAGCACCCATAGCTTTAACCAGTGGGGCTCCCAGATTACTCA
>CAZKSP010000259.1:0-4225 GCA_964555385.1 uncultured Chitinophagaceae bacterium | reverse complement strand
TTGGGTGGTGATCGTGGCGCGGCCAAACATACCGGGCAACAGCCGACCGTCCTGGTTGTCGAGGTCAATTTCAACGGTCATTGTCCGGGTTGAGGGGTCGAGCCGGCGGGCAACCCGACTGACGGTTGCCGTAATGGCCTCACCTGGCAGGGCATCGCAGTTGAGTACCACCGGATCTCCTGGATCGACTGCGGCGGCGTCTCGTTCTGGAACCGCGACCCGAACCCGCAGGCGACTTTGCTGCTCAACATGGAACAGCGGCTGCTGCTCAGCCATGGCAGTGGGGCGGCCGGGGACAAAGTCGCCGGGATCGATGTGGCGTGACGTGATGACGCCTGCGAAGGGTGCCCTGAGGGTGGTGTAGGCGAGCATCGTGTCGATCTCTTCAATTGCGGTCTCACTCTCCGCCAGGCGGGCAGCAGCTGTTGCGATTTCTGCTTCGGCCGCGCGTCGTTCAGCTGCCGCAATCTGCAACTTAGCGCGAGCCGAACGCACGGCAGCCTGGGCAGCGACCTTGGAGGCTTCAGAAGCGTCGTGTTCCGCCCTTGCGTCATCAAGCATGGCGATGGTGGCAGCCTGCTTCTGAACAAGCCCCTGCATGCGCTCGAGGTCGGCCCGATCAGCAACGAGTTGGGCTTCGAACCGCTCAACGTTCGAGCAAGCCTCTTCAATGCCTGCTTCAGCAGCAGATACCTGAGCGACGGTTACCTCAACAGCTGCCTCGGCCCGTTGTAGTTCAGCCGCAAGTCGGCGGTGCCTGGCGACCGCCTGCTCACGTTGCTGATTCATCTCAGGGATAATCAGTGTGCATAGCGGCTGGCCCTCCATCACCTCGTCACCAATGTCAACGTTGACATCCCGGAAGTAGCCTGAGACTTTCGCCACGATGTCGGCTTGGTAATAAGGATGGATGGTGGCGGGTTGCGTCGTTGTCCGAATCAGGTCTTTGCGTACCGGCCGCACGAGCTCGACCCTCGGTAACTGGTTAGCGGGCTCCTCTGCAGCATTTTTTGCAGGGCTCACGGCAAACTGCTCGCAGCCACTGCAGCCTGCGAGTATGGCAATGAAAAAGCAGCGCAGCAGCGGACTCATAAGTTTTTACAGTTGCGGGTTGCTGGGGAAATCCACTCGACCTAAGGAAGACTACTTTGCGGGGGCTGCGAAGCAAATAAGAGGCCCCTGCACGGATCTTATCGTGGCCGCTACGGCGACTTGAGCTTCCAGTCGAACTGCTGAGACCCTGCTTCAACCGTTGCGGTGAGTGTGCTGGCGGCGTTGTAGCGTTCGGGAACCCGCTCGGGGATTTCTTGCTTGCTGCCGTTTGACTGGGTGATCCAGTTATATGTTGTGATCCGGACAGTGTGCTTGCCGAGTGCTGCACCGTATTTTCCTGGGAGATACGAGAGGCTGTAGCGACCGGAAGAATCAGTGTCGCCGTAAGAGGGTGAACCCGAGGCCGGGGTGAATTCCACAGTCGCGGCAGCGAGCGGGCTGCCGTTGAGGGTTACCTGCCCAGTTACGGTTCCAAGCGGGATGGCAGGGTTGGAGAAAAACAGCCAGAAGAAAATTCTGGCAACAATCACCAACCCGATGGCCGTGACCAGCATGCCCAATGCTGTCGTCAGCCGGGGCTGCTCCTCCAAGCGGGCTCGAAACCGATTCACCAGTTCTTCGGCGATGGCACGGATGATGATGAGGATGTCTGAACCACTTGCACCCATGCAGGACCTTCATGATGGGGAGACGCGGGAGCCAGTGCCGGGCGAGGCCCGCCGACAGGCTATTGAGCTGGAGTCACGATGCCGTCATTTCGAATGCCGAGATGTTGGTAGACGCCAAGGGTAGCGACGTCATAGGTGGGGCTCGTATTGTTAAAGGTGGCCCCGCCGTTCGAGAAGCTGATCTCGTCGTTGATCGTATGAACACTGCCGTCGCAATAGAGGAAGTTCGCTCCACCTGGATGAGCGCTGCTGAACCCCTCGGTGCAACTGTTCGTGGAAGCGGACGGTCGTGGGTCGTTGAGTTTGATGCTGACTCGTGCTCGAATCCAGTAGCTGCCCCACATGTCAGGACCAGGAGGGTTTCGTACGCCGATCCACGTTGCTGCCTGACAGCGATCATGTCGTTCACCGACAGCAAAGGTCTTACTGAGCCCGTCGGTGATATCCACGAGGCGAACCGGCTTGTCGACCCAAAATACTCCGTTGCCGTTGGTGCCAATGACGGGGCTGGGGTCATTTAGGCCGCCGTTGCCAACGTAATTCGAAGTGGCTGGCTCGAAGCCAGAGGGGCAGTTGTCACAATTGAACAACCGATATTCGGGATTATTGGCGGGGCCGCTCGGCAGCAAGTCCGGAGTAAGGTCGGTCGGGCAGCGGAAACCGGAAATTCGAGTCTGGAGAAGTGGCCTGAGGCTGGCGTCAGCAATGGTGTCACGGAGCGTCTGGGTGGAGACTTTGAGCTTGTCGAAAAGCACCTGCTCCTCGAGCATCGGCAGCAGAAACACCGGCCAGCCCCACTCAGCTTTGAGTTGGCCACCAGGTGGCCAGCCAAGCGGAAAGCTGCCACGAACGTCGGCATAGTTGTGGAGAGCAATTCCAACCTGCCGCATGTTGTTGACGCACGAGATCCGGCGACCGGCCTCCCGCGCCTGCTGCACGGCGGGCAGTAACAGGCCGACCAACACGCCGATGATGGCAATCACAACCAAGAGTTCAATCAGGGTGAACGCACCCCGATCTTCCGTCCGAAGAACGGTACCTTCTGACCGGCTTGGTATTGAATATCGCATTGCAAGCTTCCTTTCCCGACCCCTGGGCTGTACCAGATGGATATCGTTGTCGGATATGCAGCTACCCCTGAAATGGGGAGTATCGCAAGAGGCCCGCGACCGGTCAAACGGAAAGACAATCCGACATTTCAGTTGCTGAATCCAGCGGCACTCCAGACGTAGGTCGCAATGGCTGCGGTCATCAGTACCGCGGCCGCCAGCCGCTTAAAAAACATGCTCTGGTCGACCCGACTTTCCAGGTCATGCCAGCCGAGGTGGGCCAGTACCGCGCCGATCACCACCGACATCACGCCGCGGGTTGACTGCAGGATGGTGCTGAGGACAACGCCTACCGAACCGATGCAGGCGTAAAGCGAGACCATTGCCGTCAGCCAGGCGGCTGAGTATTCGGCCGCCGCCAGCCAGTCACGGCTGGTTGGACGCTGTGGCCGTGCGTACTCAGCGGCAACCAGTGGCAGGACAAACAGGCCACCCAGCACATAGGTCAGCGCCATCGCCAGGCTGCCGGCCCGTAGCCGACTGATGGGCAGCGCCAACTCGAGGGCGTCGATTAACGCAACGATGCCAAGGTCGGCAACGGCGAAGCAGCAGCAGGCAAAGCCGAGCAGTGCCAGAGCGGTTGCGGTCACGCCGGCACCGCCGCGCTGCTGCACCACTGTTGCAGCCGCGCAGAGAGCGACTGCCAACCACTGTCCGGGGGCCAGCGACTGTCGCAACACCAGCGACACCATCAGTGCCAGCGCGATGATCTTAAGCCCCAGCAATGGCGAGAGCTTTGAAGCATCGGCCCGAGTGAGCAGATAAAAGACGCAAGCCTGGCCGACAAAGTAGCTGCCGGTTGAGACGAAGCAGGCTGCCCAGATGCTGCGTGACCAGAGCGTTGTCGAAGAAACCTCCGCAGGAATGAGCTGCCAGGCAACGGGCAAACAGGCAAGGCCCATCAACAGGTGAGCCAGCACCAGCAGCCGGCGACTCCCGCCGGACCGGCGAGTGCCATGATGCCGGGAGACGAGGTATGAGATCGAGCTGAACAACGCGCAGCCAAGTCCGGCCGCGACACCAAATGCGAGTGAGTTCACCCCGGTACCTTACCTGATGAAACGATGGCCCTTTACAGGTTGATTTTCTGTTCGGGCCTCGGCATCGCGGGCGGCAGATTCCGTGCGACCCGCACAACCAGTGCGAGGTGGTTGGCAGGTGAACGGCGGCGATCCCTCTAAACGCGGCGGGCTTCACAGCGACGGGTAGAGTTGTCTGGGCCACTGTCCCCAGACCGGTCCCAACCGTCTCCCCGAACCCACCGTCGGAACTCCTTTATGGCCAGTGCGAACCGCAGCTTTGCTCGCGGCATGCCCCAGCGGCTTGCCACCGGTGACTACATTCTCGACCCCGATGTGCCCCAGCAGGCCGTTGCCGCCGACCGCAGCGTGCAAC
>CAZKSP010000258.1:0-4228 GCA_964555385.1 uncultured Chitinophagaceae bacterium | reverse complement strand
ATCCGGATGCCAACCTCAAGCTTCGGTATGCCATCGATGCCGCCAAGGCGGTCAGCATGCCGAAGGACAACATTCAGCGAGCCATCAAGGCTGGCTGCGGCGAACTCAAGGGCGGCAACCTGGAAGAGTCGATCTATGAGGGCTATGCCGCCGGTGGCGTAGCCGTGCTCTGTGAGATTCTCACCGACAACCGCAACCGGACCGCCCCCGAGATTCGTAAGGTTTTTGAGATCTGCGACGGCAAACTCGGGGCCACCGGCTGCGTCGCCTATCTGTTCACCCGCACCGGTGTGGTTCGAGTGCCGCAGTCAGCCTGTGGTGAAGATCGGCTGCTGGAACTGGTGCTTGAAGCGGGGGCCGATGACGTCGAAGCGGCTGATGAACACTGGGAGGTTCGCTGTGATCCGCAGGCGATGAGTGATGTTGTGGCAGCTTTGACGGCGGCGGAACTGCCAGTGGAATCGAGCGAGATTGTTCGGATCCCTTCGAACACCGTCGATGTCGAGGACGTCGAGACAGCTCGTAAAGTGCTCGATCTGATGGAACGGCTTGATGACCACGACGACGTCCAAAGTGTCTCGGCCAACTTCAGCATTCCCGACGAGGCGATGGCTCAACTGGGCTGATTCGGCTGGTCTGCAAATCGCTGCTGTAGCCGGGGACGGACACGACCCGACAGCAGGCGGACCGAACTGATCTCGGTGAGTTTTATTGCCGGATCAGGGGCGGCAAAAGTCTCGTCGCGTGGCGAGAATATGACCGATACTCCTCGAGCGTTTGTCCCCCCCGAGCGCAGTCCAGCGTAAGGGCTGCGTCGGAAGCCATCGTCGCGAGTTTTGATGGTGCGGCGATCGGGACAGAACTCCGAGAGGCCCGAGCCGCGAGCCGAGGGAAAACGTTTCGCGGTTCAAAAATGCGACTTTGCTCAGCTTGCGTTTCGGGCTTCTTAGGACCGCCGTCATTCGCTTCTGCGAGCATATGCCGCTACTCATCTTCCTTTGAATGGTCGACCGACGGCCAGTATTCGTCGAAGTCGAACTGCGGGCTGTTGTCGAGATCATGACACTCCAGGCAATTGTTCACTGCCTGCTGCTTGCCCTCCGGAGTGCCAAGGGTGAGGACGAGCTCTTCCCGAAGTCGGTCCCGCTCAGCCTGACTGGCACGGACATCACCTCGCTCAACGGCGGCATGGGCAGCCGCCGGGCCATGGCAGTTTTCACAGCCGTTATGAGCGAGGTGGGGCGTCTTGGCCATGCTGAGGAAGCCACCTTCAAAGGGCTCAAAACGTTGGGGAGCCCAGCCGACAACATGGCAGGAGAGGCACTCAGGGTCACCATCTCGGCGGGGGTCCTGCTCTTCCAGCGTGGTCAGGGCGGCAGCGTGAGCAGAGCTTTCCCAGACCTCGTAGGCGTAAGCATGGCAGTCGCTGCAGGCGGCGCTGCCCGCAAACCGCCGGCCAGTCGGATGCCGCATGGCCGAGAGGCCGAGCCCATCCAGCCCAAGCGACTCCAGCTGCCGCTGGTAGCTCGCGAGCAATTGGATCATCTCGCGGGCCTCGCCCCAGCGGGCGTCAAGCGGAACCCGCTGGCTGCGGAGCGGCTGGTCAGTGCCCGGAAAGAAGCCGACCGCCACGGCATACATGCCCTTGTGGCCGAGTTCCACCAGTCGTCCACCGCTGGGCAGTTCGGGCAGTTGAGCCGGCGGCTCATCGGCACCACCGGCTGTCACCACGATGTCGAACTGAGGATAAACGGCCGCCAGTGAGCGGGTCTCTTCGGGAGTGGCCCAGGAAAGCAGCACCTGATGGTCGCAGTTGCCCTGCTGCAACAGGGGTGTGATTTCAGCCAACGCTGACTCGGCCGAGGCAATTTCGATGGCATCGTTACGAATTCCCCCCGCCTTGCTGTCACCCAAGACGGCCGTGATGCCGATACGCAGCCCTCCGATTTCCACCACCCGGAACCGGGGGGTGATGTTGGCGTCGAGTCCAAGCAGGCCAACATTTGCACTGAGGAACGGCGTCGGCTCGGTGCCGACCGAGGCAACCGCCGCCACGAGTTCTTCGGCCGGCAGCCGCAGGTCGGCCGGCCCAAAGCCAATGCCGCTGTAGCCCATCTGCCGAATGCCGTCGGCGATCGACTGATACTTCACCTCAGCCTGCCGGCCAAACCGCTTTACCTGGCTGCCGAGGTCGACGGCGACGACTGGCCAGCCCGCGGAACGCATGGCGTTGAGAAAGTTTTGCCGCCGACTGAGTCCGCCCTTCTGATTCTCCTTGCCGGTGCAGCCGCAGGGCTCGATGTAGCCGTCGAGTTCACCGGTGATTGCCAGAACTGCCTGCGGTGATTCCCAGTTCTCAAACAGCCGGCCATTTCGCTTTTGGAACTCTGAAACAATTTCATCACTGACACCAGTTCCGCGGTCGGGCGTTGCAGCCGGGACGCTGGAAACGGAGAGGATGATGACGGTCATCAAGAGTGTGAGTAAGCAGTGCCGCCGGAAAAGCATCGCCTCAGAACCATGCCCCTGTTTCCACATCTGAAGGGACCAGCCCAAGCGGAAGGCAGATCTGGAAGCATGCATGGTAAGGCTCCGGTATGCGGGGGCTGGCGGCACGCCCGAGGGTCGTCATCATCCCAGCAGGACCTGCCTCTACTCCGCAATGGCAACACAGACAGGAATCGTCAATTCTGGGGTGTCAGGATGACCGGTTTCCAGCACAATTTTTCCAGCTGTCGCTGCTTCTGTACAAAGATTGTTGGCCGTTGGTGATCCCGAGGAGATGCTCAGCGTCAACCCGATGCGGATCAGGCCGCCATCCCCAATCGGTTGGGGGGGGGCGACATCTACCTTGAGTCCGGCTGGGATCACCTCCTTGACCGTCGGCCGTACCTGGTCGCGGCCTGGGCCTTTGGCCATCACGAAAAGCTTTGTCGCCAGTCCTTCGCGGCGGGAAACTGTGCCTAACCTGACTGCCTTCGCGCGTTTGTCCCAGGCCTGCCCAACGACGGTGAAGTCACCGGTGACCGTTCCCTCGAGAGGAATGGTGATCGTCAGTTCCTCGCCATCAAGCCGGATGATCGTTTCGACATCTCCCCGGAGTTTGCCCAGCGGCAGGCCGGTGGCGAATTGCAGAGTGAGCCTAAATCCACCGGTTGCACCTGTTTCTCCCTCTACGGTATCGGGAGGAAGCGGTTCGGCTGAGACGGTGACGAGATCAGTAAGCTTGTCGGCCACAACTCGGCAGTCAATCAGCTCGGCCGCAGCAGCACCGAACGTGAAGAGAGCTGCCGTTGTCTCGGTTGGGCTTGATGCTGAGAGACCGGTCAGTGCGATCACTGACGGTTCCGCCCTCCACAGTGGCACGACTTGCCCTTCGATTGAGAAGGCAACCTCCGGCCGCTTTGGGTCATTGGTCAGAATTGTTGCTCGCTGACGGAAGGGGCCGCCACCACCCTTCCCTTTCCACTCAATTCGTACGGTTGTTGAGCTGCCCGGCGGCACGGTGCGGCTGCTGCCGTCCCCAGAGCCCGGGCCCGAAAAATCGCTAACTGTGCACGTGCAGCTGGTGGCCCCCTTGGTCAGTACCAGCGGAGCGTCACCGGTATTGCGAATCGTGAACTCGTGGCTCCCACTGCCCCCGACCGCCACCCGTCCGAACTCATGCACGGTGGCGTCGGTTTCAAGCTGCGGCTGTGGCCCTTCAGCGGCGAGGCCAGTTGTCGCCGTGGCGGCCGTTCGCAGAGGCGTCGAAGCAGCCATGATCACCGCTGTTGAGATACCAGTCAGGCTGCCGAGGAGACCTGCTGCCGTGGCGACCAGCCAGGGGTTGGGAAATCGAATCTTCACAGCACACATCCCTCCCGTTGCGTTCGTGTCAGGCCGTGGGGCGTGCCAGCCATTGTGGCTGCTAAACGGCCAACCCTTTCCATCATGTTCATTCGACCGGTAGCCGGGCTAATACGACCGAGCGATCACGCTCCTTCGCTGTACCGGCTTTCCGGTGAAGAGACAGGTTCCCGGATCTTCACTCCAGTCTAGCGGCGTGCAGCGAACCGTCACCTTGAGTGGGTCAAGGGCTGCGGCGACCGCCGAGTCGTCGGCAACGTGGACATGGGCAAAGCCTGCCGGATGCTTGCCGTCCGCGGCGAAAAACTCGTGGACCCCCGCCTGATCATCAATCTTGGCCGAGTGGGCCTGGCGGAAGGCGACAGCCCGTTCGAAGAGC
>CAZKSP010000257.1:0-4254 GCA_964555385.1 uncultured Chitinophagaceae bacterium | reverse complement strand
GAAACCATCCCCGGATGTCGAAGAAAACGGGAAGAGCTTCACCGGTGGGGGGCTCACGCAATGGTCATCACAACATGGCTCCACATGTACCGCGTCTTCCTGACGGGCAGTTACAAGCCGCCCCGGGAGTTCAACTGGGTTATCGGGGTGATTCTGCTGCTGCTCACGCTGCTGCTATCGTTCACAGGCTATCTGTTGCCTTGGGATCAACTTGCGATCTGGGCGATTACGGTCGGCTCGAATATGGCAAGGGCGACGCCAATCCTGGGCTATGAAGGGCCCGGTCAGCAGTTGCTGACGATCGGGGGCATCGACATGATCACGGATGGCTCTGACGCCCGATTTGGCCTGCTCGGCGCCAGGTTTGTCGGCGAAGAGACGCTCAATCGGTTCTATGTTCTGCACTGCATCGCAATCCCCTTGGCGGTTGCCTTGCTGTTGGCGATTCACTTCTGGCGAGTTCGGAAAGACGGCGGTATCAGCGGCCCACTTTAAGTGGCTGCCTGATCCGAAAAGATCACCCTACGCGGATAGCGTTCCATGCATTCAAACGGCTTTTTTCTTAGTGACGTCGCCGGCTTTCTTGGGGGGTACTACACCTTTCTGGCAATCATGAACGGCGTGGCTGCAATGATCTTGTGGCGACGGCAGCAGCGAACTGGCTGGGCCGTGTTCTGGGCGTCGTTTGCTGGCGTGATGATGATTCTCGCCAGCCTGGCGCTTTCCGGCTCGGCGAGCATGGTTCCGGTTCTGCCGGAGGCTGTCCGCGGGCTGGTGAACCAGTTGTCTGGGCCGGTGCTTTACACCTTAGGTACGACCGCATTCCTTGTGCTGCTGTTTGTTTTCCGGAAGTTCTTTGTGCAGCCAATGGTCGCCTGGACAGTCTTCAATGTTTCGTTGCTGCTGTTGGGGCTGTCGATGGCCGATGAAAATTTTGCCGCAATCGTCATGAAGCCAGACAACGTGCCGATCGTTGGGCTTGTCTACTTGCTGGCGTTCTTTACCTGGGTCGCAACGAAGCAGGCCGTTGTGAATGACGAGAGAATCAAGCAAGGGCTGCCGGTCGTCGAGAAGGTGAATGACGAGAAGGTGCTCGTCTGGCCAGATCTCGTCTACACCGAACTGATCTGCATGGTGGCGGTGTCGGCACTCCTTCTCGTCTGGGCGATTTTCCTTCCCGCTCCACTGGAAGAGCCTGCTTCCAGCGTGAAGACACCAAACCCCTCCAAAGCCCCTTGGTATTTTCTCGGACTTCAGGAAATGCTGGTCTATTTCGACCCCTGGTATGCAGGCGTCGTTTTGCCGAGCCTGGTTGTCTTCGGGCTTATGGCAATGCCCTACCTCGACTTCAACAAGCGGGGGAACGGCTATTACTCGATTGAAGAACGGAAATTCAGTTACTTGGTGTGGCAGTTTGGTTTTTTCGAACTGTGGATCACCTTGATCATCCTCGGCACCTTCTTGCGGGGGCCAAACTGGAATTTCTTCGGACCGTTTGAGTATTGGACGCCCTACAAGGTTGAGGTGCTCAACAACGTCGACCTCCCCCAGATGTTTTGGGTGCAGTGGTTGAACCAGCCACTTCCGCGAGCGCCGCAGGATGCTGGCTTGTTGACGCAGATTGGCTTCATCTTTCTGCGGGAGGCGCCTGGGCTGATCGTCGTGGGAGCGTATTTGGTGCTGCTACCCCCGCTGCTTGCCATCACGGTTTTTCGCAGCTTCTACGCCAAGATGGGCTTCATTCGCTACATGGTGATGGCCAACCTGATGCTGCTAATGCTCTCTCTGCCGCTCAAGATGATTCTCCGTTGGACGTTGAATCTGAAGTACATCATCAGCATTCCAGAGTTTTCCCTGAACTTCTGAGAAATGGCCTCCTTTTTCTGGCTACTCAAACCCTGCCCCCTGTCACGCACGAGCCACCCCGATGCCTGCCACTGAACAGACCTGGCGAGACATGAAGATCCTCCACGTCGTTTTTGGCGTGGTGGCCCTGATCCTCTTGCTGGCGACCGTGATCATGCTCACGGTTGACCATAACCGCCCCTGGAAGAAATATCAGCGGACGTTTCGGGCGCTTGAGACGTGGACTGCCGCGGCGAGAGTGGATGCAGAGGACACCAAGGCATTTGCAAAAAAAGCCGATGAACTGGAAGGTGCGCTTGCTGCTGTTCGACGTGCTGACCTCGACCCCGAGTTGATCGGTGCATTCTTGACTGAAGCAGAGACGGTGCCAGAAGATGCCGAGGCGGCAGCCGCTGTTCGAGAGGATGTCGGCAGCCTTCGGGGTGAGGCTGATGCCGATAAGCGGTTTGTGCTCCGCGGAGATCTGCTACAGCGATTGCGGGACATTGTTGATCGGGCCGAGTTTCGTGAAAACCAGTTGGCCGGCACGCTGAAACTTCGCAAGGCGGAGTTGGACAAGCGTCGTGCTGACTACGAGTTGGCAATCGCCGAAGAAGCGCCTGCCGAGCAGCAGCGGGAACTGCTCGAACTTGCCGATGCGAAGCGGGCGGAAGTGAATGAGGCGACGCTGGCCTTTCAGCAGGCCAATACGCACCGTAAGAGCCTCAACCAGACGCTCGGAGCGATTAACGCCCCTGAGAATTCTGCTGCGAAAGATCTGGCCGACCATCGTCAGTCGCTCTCGCTCCTGCGGAAGGTGTTGAGTGATCGATCGCCCAATTTTGGGAAGACGGTGCTCGAACTGCCGGTACTCGACGCGTTCAATGGCCCGCTTCGTGTGGATCAGATCTGGCTTCCCAAACTGACGTTGAACAACAACTTCCGAGATGTTGCCCGGTTTGATCGCTGCACAACCTGTCACCAGGGCATGACGAAATCGGTTCCCGGGCAACCGACCGAGCCAGCTTATCCACAGGCTGGTTCTGTCGAGGTCGTATTGGCGACGCCTGACGAGCCACCGAGTGGCGAGTTGACCGAGGCAGAAAAGCTGGAGTCACTGTATGGGTTTCAATTGGCAGAGCAGGGGCTGTTCAAGGCATCTGATGCAACGGTAAGCGTTGTGCTGCCGGAGTCGCCGGCGGCGATTGCCGGACTGCAGAGCGGCGATGTCATCACGGCGATCGGAGGTGGTCGGACACCAGTTCGTGAAGTCGCTGTTGCGGGTCTGTTGGAGAACGTTGCGTGGGGGAGTCCGCTGCGTCTCGAGATCAGGCGTGGCGTGCCCCAGCCCTACTCAACGCATCCGCGGCTTGACCTTTTTGTAGGCGACTCAAGTCCTCACCCGATGAAGTCCTTTGGCTGCACAATTTGTCACCAAGGCCAGGGCAGTTCCACGAGTTTCAAATGGGCGTCGCATACACCAAATAGCCCTAAGCAGGCGCACGTCTGGCATGACGAGCACGGTTGGTTCAATAATCATCACTGGATTTTCCCAATGCTGCCCCAGCGGTTCGAGCAATCGAGCTGCCTGAAGTGTCATCATCAGGTGGTTGACCTCGAGCCGAGTCCGCGGTTCCCGGAACCACCGGCGGCTAAGTTGGTCGATGGTTACCATCTGATCCGTCAATATGGCTGCTATGGCTGCCATGAGATCAACGGCTGGTCAGGCCCAGATCAGAGGATCGGCCCCGATCTGCGGCTTGAGCCCAACTTCCATGAGGTGGCTCAGGCTGTCTTGAGCGATCCTGGGCTGGGGGCAATGGGGCCAACCTTCGGGCAGTGGGTGAAAAACCTGGTGAGTAGTCCGGACGGCAATGATGACCGGCAGCGTTTATACGAGGCAATTCAGGCTGACGTAGGCCGTGGCGACGAGTCAGTATTGAGTGAACGAACCCATGTGCTTGCCCCGCTTCTCAAGACCCCAGAGACTCCGGGGCAGTATCCAAAAGTTGGTCCGAGCCTCAGGCACGTTGCCAGCAAGGTTGGCTTTGAATGGCTCTATGCTTGGCTGCGAAATCCGATGGACTTCCGGCCGACGACCAAGATGCCCCGGTTCTTTGGGCTCTGGGAGCATCTTGAGGGGGCGGGTCTTGAAGAGTCGCAGAGGTATGAACCACTCGAGATCAGGTCGATGATTGCCTACCTGACCAGCAGCAGCCAGGCGTTCGACTACATTCCGGCATACGACGGTATCACGGCGGCTCCCGACGTCGATCGCGGGAAAAAGGTGGTGGAGGTGCGAGGCTGTCTCGCCTGTCACCAGCATGCCGATTTTCCGAAGGCTCAAAGCAGCCACGGTCCCTACCTCTCCCGCATTGGGGCGAAGGCTGCGTCTCATCCCGATGGACA
>CAZKSP010000256.1:0-4265 GCA_964555385.1 uncultured Chitinophagaceae bacterium | reverse complement strand
ATCCGCCTCTGGCATCGCCAGTTACCGTCACGACTCGCTGTTGTGACCGCCGGGGCAGGTGCGACAGCCATCGCCCGAAGTGGTGACGGACGATTGGCAATTGGGCGAAAGGATGGCCAACTCGTGCTGCTAGAGGACGGGGCCACCGGCCTTTCCAAGCCGCTTGCCACACTTGCGGGCCACCAGGCCGCGGTGACACTCGTGGCGTTTTTCGCCAACGATCGTCTGCTGGCGAGCGTCGCTTCAGACGGCGGTGTGCTCGTCCACCAGATTCCTACCGGTACTCTCGTGGGCAAAATGATGCTCAACAAGCTGGTGACGTGTGCTGCCATTCCGGGAACCGACCTGCTTGCCGCAGCCCGGCAGGGAGAGCAGGGCATCGGCATTTGGAAGCTCCCGCAATCACTGCCCTCCGCCGATGCAGAGCCGGCGAGTCCAGTCGAGACAATCGGTGCCGTGAAGGAACCGGTCTCACTCATATCGGCACCAATCGTGCTGGCTAACCGCCTGCTGGTTGCCGACGCCACGGGGCTGGTGCGGCTCATTGACCGCTCCAGCGACCGTGTGGTCGGACAATTTGCTCACGGCGACAGCATCTCGGCAGTCGACGTCAGCCATGATGGCAAGCAGGTTGTCACTGCCGGATCGGGCGGGCTGAAAATTTGGAACATCGCCGACGGAAAACAACTGGCCGAATACGCGGGCGACCCGCGTTGCGACGACCGCTGTCACACGATTGAGGACGACATCACCGTTCTCAAGCAGGCTGTCACGCAGATGACGCAGGCGGTCGAGGATGCAAAAAAGGCGACCACGGCAGCGGTGGCTGAGCGAGATAAGACGGCAAAGGCCATTCCGCCGGCTGAAAAAACAGCCCAGGAAAAACAGCAAGCCGCCCATGAAGCGACAGCTGCCGCTGATCAGGCCAGCGCAACCCTGACTGCTGCAAAAGAGGCAGCCGCTGCGAGCGATGACGCTCAGCTCAAGGCTGCGGTCGACAAGGCTATGGCCGAGGGAACCGCAAAGGAGAAGACGAAACAAGATGCCGTCGCCGCAGCCGAGAAGGCTGACCGTGACCTCGAATCAGCACGTCGCGCTGCGACCTTTGCTGGAGAACAGGTGGCACGCACCGAGACACAACTTTCTGTCGCCACCGAGAACCTCAGTAGCAAGCAAGAGTCTTTGAAAAAAACTGAACAGCGAGCGGCCGAGGCCGAAAAGCTTAGGGAAGCCGCCCGTAGACCGCTTGTCAGCGTGGCGTTTCTTTCCGAGGGTCATCGGGTTGCAAGCCTTGATGACCGCGGGCTGCTGGTTCTCTTTTCTGCTGCAGACGGACAGCCACGGACCGCCTGGCGGCCCGTTCCGGCCGCCGCTGCTGATCACGTTGAAAGCGACTCGATGAGCAGGGCAGGGCTGCTGCTTACCGACGGTGGTGACCGCCTGATTGTGGCTCAGGGAAATCAGCCTGTCGGGATCTGGAACACCAGCGAAGCGTGGTCACTCTTTCAAACGATCGGCGGTGAACTAACGCCACCAACGACCTCTGAAGATCTGACCGGACCACCCGTAGCAGCCGTGCTCGCGTTAGCTTTCTCACCCGCCGGGACGGAACTCGCCTCAGGGAGTGGCCTTTCGAGCAGGACTGGTGAAATCAAATTCTGGAACCTGGAGAGTGGCAGTCTGCTGCGGACAATCGAACACCCGCACTCTGACACCGTGACCAGTCTGGCCTTTTCCCGAAATGGCGACCAACTTGCCTCGGGGTCAACCGACCGCACGGCCAAACTCTTTAGCCTTCCCGACGGCTCCAGACTACGCACATTTGAGGGCCACAATGGCCATGTGCTCGGAGTGGCCTGGCAAGCTGACGGCAGCCGCCTGGCAACTGCCGGTGGCGACAGCGTCATCAAAATCTGGGAGACTGCAACCGGTGAGCAACAACGAACGATTGCTGGCTTCGAAAAGGAGGTGACGGCGGTATCGTTCGCTGGCGCGACAACTGAATTGCTCGCGGCCAGTGGCGGTTCACTTGTCAGTTTACTTCAGGTGAACGACGGCAAGACAGTTCGCCGGTTCACCGGACTTGGTGGCTTTATCCAGTCTCTTGGAACCGCCCGCGGGCATTTTGCCGCCGGCACTGCCACAGGCCAACTAGGTGGCTGGCAGATCGCTGAACCGGCCGCCGCCTGGACCTACGAGCCAGTGGCATCTGGAAGGTGACCCGCCTGCCAGCCCTTAGGTTAGTTCCGGAAGCGGCTGCTGATCGACGAGGTATTGCGGCCTGCCTGCTGTGTCGGTCAGCGTTGTGGTCGCCGTGGAGATACCGAGAGCCCGGTAGAGCGATGCCGTGATCTCCTGCATGTGAACGGGCCGCTCGACCGCGTGTTCCCCCAGTCGATTGGTCGACCCGATGACCTGTCCGTGCCGCATGCCACCACCGACCAACAGGGCCGTGCTTACCCGAGGCCAATGGTCCCGCCCAGCCTTGGGATTGATCTTCGGCGTTCGACCAAATTCACCCCAGACGACCACTGCCACATCATCAAGCATGCCCCGCTCGGTGAGATCATCGATCAATGCCGAGAGACACTGGTCGAGTTTGCCGCCGTGATCCCGCACCAAATCGAAGTTTGCCGAGTGGCTGTCCCAACGTCCAAAGCTGAGGCTGACCACCCGCACGCCAGCCTCCACCAACCGCCGAGCCATGAGCAGATGATCGTTGCAGGTCGGCGGTCCATCGTATTGATACTGGTAGGGCTTGCCGTCTCCGTAGGCTTCACGGATACGGGCGTCTTCCCGTTCGAGGTCGAGCGCCTCGAGCAGTCGACTGCCGGTCAACACGTCAAAAGCTCGCTGCGAAAAGGCATCCATGCCTGCCATTACGCCACTGGCATCGACATCACGACGCAGCGTGTCGACCGCCGCGAGCAGTTTTCTGCGATCGGATAGCTGTTCAAGCGAAACTGAACGGAGCGTCATGTTTTCCAGATCGGGCCCCTCAGGCTTGAAGGGTCCAAACGCCGGCCCCAGAAATCCAGGGCTCCCCGAGTCGGACCAGGGCACATGCCTTGTCGGGCTGGCCAGACCGACGAAGGGGGGCACCGTCGGGTCGACAGGCCCAGCGATTTTTGAAACAGCGGCCCCAAGCGAAGGCCTTCCACCCAGACTCTGTAGACTATTGCGGGGCCAGCCCGTCATGCACTGAAACCCAGCATGGGCCGTCTCGCAGCCGACGACTGATCGAATGATCGTGCAACGATCAAGCCGGCTGGCCAAACGGGGAAAGACCTCACAGATTTGCACGCCGGGCAGGCAGGTTTTTATCGGACGAAACTCACCGCGAATTTCGGACGGTGCATCGGGCTTGAGGTCCCAGAGGTCCTGATGCGGCGGACCACCTGCCAGAAAAATATTGATCAGCGATTTGTGCCGAAGCCCGGAAGGGGGTTCGGACGAGGAAGGCTCTTCCGCCTGGAGCAAACGGGACAGTGGGAGACCCGCCGCGCCGAAGGACAGCCCACCAATTGTGAGAAACGACCGACGATCGATAGCTTGCATCGGTCGACTGAATATGGTGAGCATCAGCGTAGCCCCACAGTTCTTGGCTCGGCATTTCCTGGCAAGGAATGTCCGTCAACATCATGGCATCTTCGACGAAACAATGCCGGACGAGCAACAATTCTTACCAGACCATCAACACGGGACCCTCAGGCCAAAATCGCGAGCGGGGGAGAACAACGGAAACTCACGCCGTCATCTGCCTTGCGGTTGTCTCAAATTGCGACACTCTTGTCGGCAACGGACTCCGAACGTCATTTTTTCACGGGACTGACGGAAACCGAGGACGATCCGGCTGACAAATTTCCGGCTCCCTGCGAAAACAATCGTGTAATCCCGGCTGCGACCGATACGTTAGTCGGTAAGCGTTCCAAGACGAAGCCTCCACTCCTTCTGGACAGGCCCAATGCTTTCGATTTCCTCAGACAGCCGGAACGGTCGGTCAAGCCGACTCTGCGACGGTATCACCCGTCGGGATCTGCTGAGAATTGGCTCGCTTTCGGTGGGGGGGCTTTCTCTCCCAGGACTACTGAGGGCCGAGCAGGCAGCGGGCATTCGTTCATCGCACAAGTCGGTGATCATGATCTACATGTGCGGGGCCCCCGCCCATCAAGACATGTACGACATGAAAATGGACGCGCCAGCTGAAATTCGCGGCGAGTTTCGTCCCATCAAAACCAGTCTGCCAGGACTGGAAATCTGTGAGC
>CAZKSP010000255.1:0-4266 GCA_964555385.1 uncultured Chitinophagaceae bacterium | reverse complement strand
TTGAGCCGGCGAGTGACGATGGCGAGGCGGCCGGAAAACCCTCGACGGAACAGTCGGCCAGTACCCGCTGACTGTTTAGGTGCTTCGCTCGGCTAGCATCGAGTAGGCCCGCGGAGCAGAACCGCAGTACTCAGAGAGTGGTCGAATCAGTCGGTTATCGCCCATCTGCTCGACGATGTGGGCGGTCCACCCACTCATTCGCGCGACGACGAAGATTGGCGTAAAAACGCTAATGGGCAGACCAAGCGCGTGATAGACGCGGGCAGCCGGCCAGTCGAGGTTTGGCTTCAATCCTTTTTGCTCAAGCATCAAGCCTTCCAGGCGGTCAGCCAACTGCTCAAGCTGTTGATGTGATTCTGCCATGCCATCAGTTCGAATCAGCTCCCGGCAGACGTTGGCTAGCAGGACAGCGCGGACATCACCCTGCTTGTAGACACGATGGCCGAAACCCATGACGACCCTGCGGGCAGCCAGTTGTTCAGCGAGCCACGGCTCGACCCGATCGAGACTGCCAATTTCGCCCAACTGCTGGAGTACCTTTTCGTTGGCACCCCCGTGCAGCGGTCCTTTTAGAGCCCCGATTGCGGCCGTTACAGCTGAATGCATGTCGGCACCCGTTGAGGTAACGGTGCGGGCAGCAAAGGTCGATGCGTTGAACTCATGTTCGGCATAGAGAATCAATGTGGTGTCGAAGGCCGCGGCTTCGGCTGGCGTGATTGCCCCTCCACGAAGCCGACCTAGGAGGGCCGCCGCCAACGGTTGCTCTGGCCATGAATCCGGAGTTCGGCCATTGGTGAGATCAACCCAGGCAGCTAGTGCGGCTGCGACCTGCCCGATCAGCTGTTCGGCGATGGTCGTCTGCGTCTCTCGTGCGGTCTGGTCAACTGGCATTTGGGGGCCGTTGTCGACAGCGAGTTGGCCCAATGCACTCACCGCGGTCCGTAGGGCGTCCATGGTTGAGGCCTGCGGTGCCGCCCTGGCCAGCCGCTCGAGCAACTCAGGGATAAGCGGTGGTAGTGAGCGGGCCGCTTCCTGAATACGGTCGGAAAACGCTTGGAGTTCTGTCGCAGTCGGCAGGCTGCCGCGTAGCAGCAGGTAGGCCGTCTCTTCAAAGTTTCCAGCGACCAGATCGGCGATGTCATAGCCGCGATAGCGGAGCGTGCCCGCCAGCGAGCAGATGGCGGTGCGTCCGGCAGTGACGCCGGCAAGTCCTCGGCTTGTTGATGGGGAGTCCGGGGTTGATGCCATTGATTATTCCTCCGGGTCGATGCCCAGCCGTTGCCTCCAGGCTTCGGGATGGGCCGGATCGTAGTCGAGTAGGGCGTAGAGTTCTTCACGGGTCTGCATCAGGTCGAGCAGGTTCAACTGGCTTCCCTCATCGGCGAGTAGTTCGAGGCCGACCTCGATTGCCTTCATCGCCAGCCGCAGGAGGGTGACGGGGTAGAGCACCGCAGCAAAACCCGCTGTCCCGAGTTCCTCAACGGTCAGCAGCGGCCCGCGGCCAAACTCGGTCATGTTGGCGATTCCGATGCTCTTGGAATCTACCAGCCAGCGGCCGACTGCGAGGAATTCTTCGCGGCTAGTCAGGGCTTCCGGGAAGAGCCAGTCGGCCCCTGCCTGCTGATAGGAAGAGAGCCGATCCAGGCAGTCCTCCAGCGTCGAAACGCTGCGGATATCGGTGCGAGCAATGATGACAGTCTCTGGTGATTTTCTCGCCGCGCAGGCAGCGGCAATCTTTTCGAGCATCTCTTCAGCAGCAATAACCCTCTTGCCAGGTAGGTGTCCGCACCGCTTGTCATTGGATTGGTCTTCAATCTGAATTGCTGCTGCCCCAGCAGCCTCAAGCCGAGTGACACACTCGGCAACACGATCTGGACCGCCGAAGCCCGTGTCGGCATCGACGATCACCGGAATTTCAACACTGGCCGTCAGCCGTGCTGTCTGCTCACAGAGATGCTCCTGTGAAATCAACCCGATATCAGGCATTCCCAGAAGTCCGGCGGAAAAGGCGGCTCCGGAGAGATAGATTGCGGCAAAGCCCTGCCGCTCAATTTCTCGGGCTGCAAGCGGAAATGGTGCCCCAACAACGGTCACCGGCCTTTCAGCGAGCGCGTTTCGAAGCCTTCTGCCGGTCACACCCGGGCGAGGGAGGGGAAGGTGATGGTCCATCCTGTGTCCGTCGTGTTTATGGTGGTGGGGATAGGCTGGTGCCCTAGTTCCCAGCAATCATGGCTGGTATTTCATGCACAAGAGTCGGCACCTGATGTCGTGTGCGGTGCGATCGACAGCGTTATAGAGGGCTTGCATGCGAGACGAAAGGGACTGCAAGGCTCGGGGGCGGTTGTTTATGTGGGCCGTTGGCGAATGGTTGTTGATTACGGCGGTGTTTGCCGCAGCCGGAGCGTGGCCGGTGCCTGACGTGAACGAGGCGCACTACCTTTCAAAGGCCCGACACGCATTCGATCCGTCCTGGTGCGAGGGTGACTTTTTCCTGGAGTCCCGGGAAGCCCATGGGCTTTTCTTTCGGCTGCTCGGTCCCCTCGCTGGGACCGTTTCATTGGCAACCGCAGCCTGGATCGGCCGTTGGGCCGGCTGGCTGTTCCTGGCGGCTGGGTTTCGTCACGCTGTTCGACCGCTAGTGGCGGCTGGTTGGAAGCGACTGCTGGCCGCTGCTCTGTTCTCATTGGCGATTCGTTCGACAACCATGGCGGGTGAGTGGCTGATTGGTGGCTGCGAGGCAAAGGTATTTGCCTGGGCTGCGGTGCTCGCCGCCTGGGGTGATTTGGTTGCCGGCAGGTGGTCGCGGGCCTGGCTCGCCGGAGGTCTAGCTGCGGCGTTCCATCCGTTGGTTGGCGGCTGGATGATGATTGTGACAGCGCTGACCACAATCGCCAGTTATCTATTGAGGGCGGGGGGGGAAGAGCCCGGGAAGGCCGGAGTGAATGCTGACAACGGCAACAGCATGTCCGTCTGGGCAGTCGGTTGTCTGTTAGGAGGGCTTGCGGTTGCGGCTGTTGGATTTGTCCCCGCTGTTCTTCTTAACGCCGGGGTGCCAGCTGATATTCAGGCTGAAGCGGCTCGCATTTATGTTGTCGATAGGCTGCCACATCACCTGTTACCGCGGGCATTTCATGAGGGATTTGTCACGCGGCACCTCCTGACGATTTTTCTTTGGGCAGTGGTGACAGCGGGTCTTCCCGCCTCGGCCATGAAGCGTCGAGTCATTTTCGTGACGCTTACTACGGTCGGACTGTCTGGGCTGGGGTGGCTCATCGGACTGGGTGAAGCAATTGCTCCCGACCTCACTTACCAGTTGCTTCGCTACTATTGGTTTAGGCTTGGTGACGGTCTGGTGCCGCTGTCATTGACCGTTGTGACTGTTGCCACCTTGTGGCCAACAGTGGCGGCAACGGCAACTGCTGTGAAAGCAGTCGGGCCGCTACCAGGCCGTTGGCGACGGGGACTGCAGTGGTCGCTCGTCGGACTGATTCTTTTTGATCTCATTTCCCAAACAGGTCACTGGCCCTTGCCTGGGCGTCAGTTGACGGCCCGCAGCGACAAGCATGTGGCGGCACTGGCTTGGCAGGATGCCTGTGACTGGATAAGGAGTAATACGGCTCCGAACGCCCAGTTTCTCACCCCCCGTGGAGCAAGTAGTTTCAGCTGGCGGGCCGAACGGCCTGAGGTTGTGGCCTGGAAAAACATTCCGCAGGGGGCGGCCGGAATCGTCGCCTGGCGGCAGCGGATTCTGGACTGTTTTTCTGCTGACGGCAGCCTGCGAGGGATGGTCCGTAGCACGGTCAGTCTGGGGCAGCGACGACTTGAACAAGTAGCCCGTCGCTACGCCGCGAGTCATGTCGTCGCCCCCCGAGCCGCTGTCGCTGAAACGGACCTCATGTTGCCGCACGTCTATGCAAATGACGGCTACGTCATTCTGGAATTATCAGGTGGTGGGGAAGATGAAGGCCCCACGGCCTCGAGTTCAGGGCAGGGCGAGGCCGAGCCGACGGCACTGAATGTCGAGCGCCTTGGCAAATGAAGGCAAGGGATAGTCGCCGCCTCGTCCGATTGCCCAGAAATAAGTGCCATCAACCAGCTTTATCGGAAGTTGGCCGGTCTGAGTGGCTGAGGCCACCCGTTCACAAAAAGCAACATCCTCAGGCCGCACTGCCCGGAGGCCGGTAACGAGACGATCCTTCAGAGATACCTCGGCTTCAGGAGATGCTGGTGGATCGGCGGCGGCGAGCGGCCCGTCACTGATTGCGA